>DASUNW010000037.1:0-29636 GCA_036276955.1 Alcanivorax sp.
AACCCAGTCCCTGGCCGACGCCCTCCGTTCGCGTCGCTCGGTGCGCGGCTTCCTGGATAAGCCGGTGCCTGAAGAAACCCTCAAGCAGATCTTCGAACTCGCCCAGCTGGCGCCGTCCAACTGCAACATTCAGCCCTGGAAGGTGTTCGTGGCGTCCGGCGAGGTGCGCGACGAATTGCGTCGCCGGATGGTGGAAAAAGTCACCGCCGGCGTACCCATGGAGCCGGACTTCGAACCCAACGCGGGCAAGTTCAGCGGCGTGTACCGCCAGCGGCAGGTGGATTGCGCGGTGGAGCTGTACAACAACATGGGTATCGACCGGGACGACAAGCCCGGTCGTATGCGCGCGCAATTGCGCAACTTCGAGCTGTTCGATGCGCCCCATGTGGTGTTCATCGGCATGGAGCGGGAATTCGGCCCCACCGTGGCGCTGGACGTGGGCATGTATATCCAGTCTCTGATGCTGGCGATGACCGCCCACGGCGTCGGGTCCTGCGCCCAGGGCAGCATGCGTTACTTCCCCAACGACGTGCGCGACATGTTCGGCGAGCCCGCCTCCACCGCGATCCTGGTCGGCATCAGTTTCGGTTACGAGGACCCGGACGTGGCGGCCAACCGGACCCGCGTGGGCCGCGCCCCGCTGGCGGACTCGGTGACGTTCAAGGCGGCGCTCTAGGCGCCGCCACGCCGCCCGGCGGGATGAGAGAGAAAGCCGTTCGTGTTACACTGGTCGGCTATTTTCCTACCCCCGGGGCAGTATGGTCATCGTAAAAGGTGTGATTCCGGTCCGTGATACGCTGCGCGAGAGCGCCGTGGCACTGGCCCAGGAGCTGGCCAGGCAGGCCCGCGCTGAAGACGGCTGTGTGTCCTACGAGGTGTACGTCAAGGCGGACACCCCCAGGGTCATCATGCTGTGGCAGCAGTGGAAAACCCTGGACGATCTGGAGCGTCATTTCGATTCCGATCACCTGGACGCTTTCCTCGACCGGATTCCCGACATGATAGACGGTGAAGTGCATTCCATGCGCTTCGACGTTACCGACGAAGACGGCGAGCCGGTGCTGGAACCGCCCGCCGTGGAAGTGGCCGAAGGCACCACCCTGCATTGAGCCGGGCGCCGGCGGCCGGGAGCCTGACCCATCATGAAAACCCGAATCGATTCCCTTGACGACGTCATTACCAGCTTCGCCGGCCAGGGCTATATCTGCGACCAGCGCACCGCCCTGGCGGTGTATCTGGCGGCCCAGTTGCACAAGCCCGTTCTGGTGGAAGGGCCGCCCGGGGTGGGCAAAACGGAATTGGCGAAAGCCGCCTCCGCGTTCCTGGAAGCGCCGCTGATTCGCCTGCAGTGCTACGAAGGCCTGGATGAAAGCCGCGCCCTGTACGAATGGAAGTACGGCAAGCAGCTGCTGTACACCCAGCTGCTGCGCGACAAGCTGAGCGGCATGCTGGCGGAAACCGAGAGCCTGGAACAAAGCATGGAACGGCTTGGCGACCTCGGCGACGCCTTCTACAGCGAAACCTTTCTGGAGCCGCGCCCGCTGCTGCGCGCCCTGCGCGCCGACGAACCGGTGGTCCTGCTGATCGACGAAATCGACAAGGCCGATCAGGAATTCGAGGCGTTCCTGCTCGAGTTGCTATCGGACTTCCAGATTTCCATCCCGGAATTGGGCACCGTGCGGGCCCGGCATCAGCCGCTGGTGTTTCTCACCAGTAACGATCAGCGTGAGCTGTCCGACGCGCTCAAACGGCGTTGCCTGCACCTTTATATTCCCTATCCGGACGCCGCGCTGGAGCGGCGTATTCTGGCCGAGCGGGTGCCGGAGCTGGGTGACCAATTGCGCGACCAGCTGGTGGCGTTTATTCAGCATCTGCGCGAACAGGATATGAAAAAGCTGCCGGCGATTTCGGAAACCCTGGATTGGGCCCGGGCCCTGGTGTTGCTGCATGCGGACACGCTCGACCCGGATCTGGTCGAGCAGACCCTGGCGCTGGTGCTGAAGAACGAGCAGGACGTGGCCTTGGCCCGGGACCTGCTGCCGCACTGGTTCCGCAAACCCCGTTCCGCCTGAGGCGCCGCCATGGCCGACCGTCGCCTGCATGAATTCGTTCGCGCCCTTCGCGGCGCGGGCGTGCGCGTCTCCCCCACGGAGGCGGAGGAAGCCTTCCGCGCCGCCGCCCTGATCGGTTACCACCCGCGCGATCAGTTTCGCGAAACCCTGGCGCTGACCCTGGTGAAAAGCCAGCTGGAACGTCCGGATTTCGATGCCTGTTTCGAGGCGTTCTTCCATTTCGAATCCGCCGAAGACGACGACACCGGTGAGGCACGGGCCGACGACGACGCCCTGTCGCCGCAACCCGGCGAAGGCCTCTCCGAGCAGGCGGCGGAGCTGGTCGGGCAGGATGCCGGGCAACTGGAACAGACTCTGGCGCGCACCGCCGGCGAGATGGATTTCACCGATATGGAGGTGATCACCCAGCAGGGGCTCTACGCGCGGCGGTTATTGATGAACATGGGCATGGGCGCGGTGGATGATGACATTCTGCGTCTGGATGCCTCGTCGCGCGGCGCCGATCAGCGCCGCGCCGGCGCCCTGCGTGAGTGGCGCCAGCAGGTGCGTGAACTGGCGGTGCGCCATGTGCGGCGCCAGTTCAACCTGCACGGACGCGCCCATGGGCGTGCCTTGCGGGAACACACCATGCGCGCCGCCCCTTTTCGCGAGCTGCGTGAATTCCAGCAGGTGCAAACGCTGGTGCGTCGCATGGCGCGCCGGCTGGCCAGTCTTCATCAGCGGCGTCAGAGGAAAGCCAAACGCGGGGCTTTGGACGCGCGCCGCACCCTCGCTTCCAGTTTGCGTTACAACGCCGTGCCGGTGCAGTTGCACTGGCGTCAGAAGCGGCGGCTTAAATCCAAGGTGGTGGTGATCTGTGACGTCTCCAGCTCGGTACGTGACGCGGCCCGCTTTCTGTTGCAGTTCCTGTACGCCATGACCGATGTGTTGCCGCGGGTACGCAGCTTTGCGTTCGCCGCTCGTTTTGACGAAGTGACCGAGGACTTCGATCGCTATCCGCCGGATGTGGCGGTGGGCAGAATCCTGGACCGGGTCTCCGGCAGCGGCACCGACTACGGTACCATGTTCGAGGAATTCGTGGCGCTGTGCGGGTCCGACATCGACCGGAACACCACGGTGATCATCCTGGGTGATGCCCGCAATAACGACCTGCCGGCCGGCGAGCAGCATCTGGCGGAGGTGTCGCGTCGTGCCAAGCAGGTGTTCTGGCTTAATCCGGAACCGCCGGCGCGTTGGAATAGCGGCGACGCTATCATGGCCCGTTATCAGCCGTACTGCCGCGCCGCGCGGCGCTGCGCATCACTTAATGATCTGAGCCGCTTCACCGACTATCTGCTGAAAAGCGTTTAACCGCCGCTCGCGATGCCCCGCAGGGCCCCGCTGAGGGCCTCATCCAGGCGCCGCAGATTCACCGGCTTGGCGATATGGCCGATCATACCGGCATCGTGACAGGCGGCGATTTTATCCGGCACCGCATGGGCGGTCAGGGCGATGACCGGGATCACCGGCAGGCGGCCCTGGCGCTGCAGATTCTGGATCGCCCGTGTGGTTTCGAATCCGTCCATGTCCGGCATCTCGCAGTCCATCAGGATCAGATCGAACAGTGCCGGCCGCGACAATAAAACCGCCAGCGCCTCGGCGCCGCTTTCCGCGGTTTCGCATTGATGGCCCAGCTTTCGGCACAGCCCCTCGGCGACCAGCAAGTTGATGTGGTTGTCGTCGACGATCAACAGTCGGGCGCCGACAATGCTCGCCGGCCGATCGGTCTCTATCACCGGAGCATCGGCTTGAGCCTTGCCGGCCGGCAGCGGTAGCCGCACCCAGAAACACGATCCCCCTGCCTCGCTGCTTTGAAAGCCGATTTCGCCGCCCATGATTTCGGCCAACTGGCGGCAGATCGCCAGCCCCAAACCGGTGCCGCCATAGCGGCGCCGGCTGGTTTGATCGCCCTGGTGGAAGTAGTCGAACAGGCGTGACTGTTGATCCTTGGGTATGCCTATCCCGGAGTCGGTGATTTCGAACAGCACGTAATCCCGGTTGGCCTGGTCGCGGCGTGCCGTTACTTCAATACGACCGTTCTCGGTGAACTTGACCGCGTTGCTGATCAGATTGACCAGTATCTGCCGCAATCGCACCGGATCGCCGACGCAGTATTCCCCGAGGTCCGGGTCCAGGTGCTCGCGCAGTGAATTGGCGTTCAGGCGGGCGCGGTGCTCGAACAACGCCACGCACTCACCGATAAGCGCCGGCAGATCCAGCTCGGTTTGCTCGATCGGCATCTTACCGGCGTCGAGGCGAGAGTAGTCCAGCACATCGTTGATCAAGTCCAGAAGCGTGTTGCCTGATTGCTCGATGACATGAAGCTGGCGGCGCTGAACCTCATCCAGGCTTGAGTCCCGCAACATGTCCACCGTGCCGATGATGCCGTTGAGCGGGGTGCGGATC
Organism: Alcanivorax sp.; assembly: GCA_036276955.1. Classification (GTDB taxonomy): domain Bacteria; phylum Pseudomonadota; class Gammaproteobacteria; order Pseudomonadales; family Alcanivoracaceae; genus Alloalcanivorax. The sequence goes on from DASUNW010000037.1 coordinate 4,518, forward strand.
TCATGGCTCATTACGGCAAGAAATTCGCTGCGGGCGCTCAGCGCCGTGTTCAGTTCGTGGGTGCGCTCCTCGACCCGGCGCTCCAGCGCCTCCTGGGCTTCCTTGTGTATACGCTCGTTTTCCGACTTCAACGTGGTCATACGGTGGGCCAGGGCAAACGACAGCAATAGCGCCTCGGTGACCGTGCCCATTTGCAGCGCGTTCTCGATCAGCCAGCTGCCGCCGATCAGATTGAATGTTTTCAGGATATAGATCACCGAGGCCAGACCCACGGCGGTGAAGGCGAGCAAGAAGAACCGCGCTGGCAGGTAGCCCTGACGGATCGACCAGATCGCCAGGGCAATGGCGATAAACGGCCACGGGAAGATGATCGCCGATGAGAACTGTATAAAAAACTTGAAATTGAGCAGGGTGAATGGGGCCAGCGCGATCAGCGCCAGGCCAATCAATACCAGGACCCGGTTGAGCGCCGGCGCCGCTTTCTTCAGCTCCAGAAACGAGCAGGAGAACAAGATCGAGAACGCCAGCGTAAGTAGATTGAGCACCGGCAGGCTGCGGTGATTCCACTCGCTGGCACCCGGCCAGAGCCACTGATAAGCAAGGCCCTCACGGGCGAAAAGGTTCAACCCGAACACACCGAGATAGAGCACATAGAGCAAATAACTCGGTTCACGGATAGAGAAAAAAATCAGTAAATTGAACACGCACATGATCAGCACGGAGCCGAAATAGAAGCCGTAGCTGAGTTTCAGGTGGCCGTCGTGCTGATTGAAGGCGTCGGGGGCGCGAACCGACAGAGGAAAGTCGATGACATTGTCGCCGCGGGCCCGGAACAGGAGAGACCACTGGGCCTGCTCGGGAATGTTGATCGGAAAAACAAGCTGATGATGGGGCAGGGGCCGCTCCGCGAACGGCACCCGGTCACCGCTGCGCTGGTGATCCAGCAGCGTTCCCTGTGGGTTGTAAATATACAGATCCAGATAGTCCAGATGCGGCCGCCCGGCGCGCAGGTACCAGAGCGAGGTGTCGGACTGGTTGTCCAGGCTCAACAAAAACCACTGGTCTTTTTCGCGAAAGCCCATGGCGGGGTAGCGGCTGCCCAGGCGTTGGCCTTTGCCGCTGCGCAGGGCTTCCAGTGCCCGCTCGGGGGACAGCTCGCCCTGGGGGGCTTCCAGCCAGCGCAGGGCGGGCGAGACTTGGTAATGGCGGGCCTCCTCTGCCAGCTCCAGCCCATGCACTGCCCCCGCGGTCAGCAGGAACAACAGCCCCACCAACCATGAAACTCCCCCCATCGTTAGTGCCCCTTGCAAAGCGAGAACTCGGTCACTGCCCTTTTACCGTATTTAACCGGCTCCGAGGAACGGCTCCTAGAGCGGAGGTTCAAAATACTGACTTCTAACGCAGAGGAGAGGCACATGAAGATCAAAATCCTAAGTGGTGCAATGGTATTGTCCTGTTCGGTAATGGCTGGCGGGGCGTTTGCCGCGGGGCCTTACATAGGTGCCAACTATAACCAGATCCAGTACGACAACGAGAACGTCGATGAGGATACCTTGAAAGTGGACGCCGTGACGCTACGCGCCGGCTTTGAGTTCAACGATTTCATCGCGTTGGAAGCGCGCGGCGGTGTCGGTATTGATGGTGACTCAAAAAACGCGCCCCTGGGCACGTTCGAGTACGACATGGACCATATGTACGGTGGTTACTTGAAACTGTCCGCGCCGCTCTCGGACGCGATTCACCCCTACGTCATCGGCGGCTACAGCAAAATGAAAGCCGATGTTAAGTACACAGTGGCCGGCGTCAGCACGGATGAGAGCGAATACTTCGAAGATGAATCCTACGGGGCCGGTCTGGATTTCAATATCACCGACACTCTGGGTGCTAACCTGGAATACATGCGCTACTACGACCAGGACGAGGAAGAAATCTCGGCGGTCAGTGTGGGGCTGCGTTCGGCCTTCTGAAACAGCCCTTCGCCGTTTCCGACAGCGCCGGCTTACGCCGGCGTTTTTCCGTCCGCGCTCAAATCTCTTGCGTCAGCAATTTTTCCAGCCTGGGCCTGAAAGCGGTCGCCACGCCCAGGTTCTTCATGGTCCAGTAGTGACCGCCCACCACCCGTTGAACCAGCAAAGTGCGTGAACTGGGCTGGAACTTGAGCATTTCTTCCAGCGGCGTGCGCCGCGCCTGTTGCACCACATCCTGATGCAGACTGGCCTGGCCGAAATCGAACGGTTGGTCGGCGAACGCCTTAAGAAGCAGCGGCACCCACGCCTGGTAGAGGCGGTCCGACACCTCGCTGTCGGTGCGGCGGGCACCGATCGTCACCAAAGCCCGATCCAGCGCCCGCCAGTCGCCGTCCAGAGACGCGCGCACCAGGCTCGCCATCAAACGCACGTCCTCTTCCGGCAGCCGTTTCACCGCGCCGAAATCGTAAAGGACGATGCTGCCGTCGGAGCGGAACGCGAAATTGCCCGGGTGCGGGTCGCAGTGCACCGTGCGCAGCTCGAAAATCTGCCGCCCGATGATATCGAAAAGCCGCTCGCCCAGCCGGTTCCGCAGGGCCTGATCAAAGCCGTTGTCGTCGCTGACGTTCTCCAGGGGCACGCCGTCCTCGAAACTCAATGTCAGCACCGTGGCGCCGGACAGGTCGGCGAACACGGTGGGGATCACCACATCGTCGTCCTCCGCATGGAACGCCTGGAACAGGCGCACGTTATCCGCTTCGCGCAGGTAATCGAGTTCCTCTTCCAGTTGCGCGCGAATTTCCTTGAACACCGCGTCCAGCGCTCGCTCGTCCACGCGCAGCAAACTGCCCAATTTGAGAATCCGCTTGAGGTGCTTCATGTCCGAGTCGATCGACGCCCTGACCGCCGGATACTGGATTTTCACCACCACGTCGTCACCCTGAAGGGTGGTGGCCCGGTGTACCTGACCGATGGAAGCGGCGGCGAAAGGCGTCTCATCGAAAACCTGGAAATAATCGCCGACCGGGCCGCCCAGCTCTTTTTCCAGTTGCCGGCGGATCACATGGAAGGGCATCGGCGCCGAGGCATTCTGCAGCACCGCCAGCTGCTCGCTGATTTCCCGTGGGAGCACGTCCTGCATCTGCGAGGCGATCTGCCCGACCTTCATCACCGCGCCTTTCATCTGCCCGAGCGTGGCCGCCACTTCCTGGCCGATATGGCGCATCAATGCTTCCCGGCTGGTGGCGCGGTCCTGTTCCGACTGAAACAACCCTTTCACCTGATGAGAGGCGACACGGGTGGCGATGGACGTCGTCATGCCGGTGAGTTTCCAAAGGCGACCGGTGGTGGAGGCGGGTCGCCGTTCCCGTCCGCGTTTTGCCATGCTGCATTGCCCTGTGGTCGAAGAGCGGTGGCGGATTCGCGCACCGTGCTGAAAGGCAGAGACTAGTCCGCTGTCGCGCCTCTGTCATGGGGCATTCGGGCCAAAGGCGCACAAAAAAAGGGGCCCAGGAGGGCCCCATTAAAGGAGAGTAGGCAGAATGTCAGAAATCAGGCGCGCTCTTTCTCGCCGGTGCTGACCAGATCGTCGAACAGTTTCTGGCTCTGTTCGCGCAGGGTGCTCACGGCGCCCAGGCCGGCGAGCACGAATTCGTTGGTTTCCTCGGCTTTCTCGCCGCGCTCCTGCTTGCCGCTGGCGACGAACTGCTCATACAGCTCATGGCGCTTGCGAGGCGCTTCGTCGATCAGTTTGCGAGTGCTCACTACCAGGCCACGGCTTGCCAGCAGGGCCTTGGATTTGCCTTCGGCGTCGTCGCCATAGGCTTCCTGCCCGGCTTGAACGTATTTGTCATACAGCTCTTCGGAACCGTCGCCGGCTTTGCTGTAGGCGCCCAGACCGGCCAGGTACAGTTTGTTGCCCAGGGTCTTGGCACGTTGAATCAGGTTGTCTTGCTGGTCACGAATCTCTTTCAGTTCACCCATGATCGTTCCTCACTCTTGCTGAGAATGTCGGCGACCGGGGCGGCCGCGCCACAATGGAAGCTATCTTAGAGGGGTGAACCAATGAATCTCAGATTAACTGTCGGACAATAGGACAATAAATAAGCGAGATGAATGTGGCGGGCTGTGACGGAATTCCCAGCCCGGCCGCCAAGTCCAGCGTGGCGGGAACCCGGGCCGAGCGCTTACACTCCATAGGAAACTAGGAGACTCCGAAGAACTCCCTAACCGGCAGAGATACTAATTCATGATAGAGAAATTCATTGCCAAGGTGCCCAGCCGGATTTGGGCGGACGGACGTCCGGCCAAAGCGCGGCAGTGGGATGCCGAGTTCAACGTGGCCGCCTGGGCGCGGATTTCCGGCAAGCCGGGCACGGTTCAGCTGCTGGTGCGCTACCTGGACACCAGCAATGATCAGGCGATTCTGGTCGATGCCGCTGAGGTTAACGGTGACGGCAACGCCTTGCTGTCGGGTCTGGTGCGTCTGCGGTTCAATGACAGCGTGGAGCAGGTTCAGTTGTCCCTGCGGCTGTCGGACCCGGGCATGCGTTATGTGGTGGAAGAGCTGTACATGCAGCGGCGCGGCACCGCGCTGCGCCCTCAGGACAAATTGATTTCCAACTACTAATAAAGAAGGCCGCCGGGTCCGCACCCCTTTCGCGGCCCCGGCGTCCTGGGAGCGACTAAGTTAGCCCCCTTGATGGGCCCACCGCCGTGACGGCAAGGCCCGTTCCCCCCGAGGCTTCGGGTAATCGGTGTGGCCGTTTTCAGCGGTGGCGGCGTCGCCACCACTTCCCAGTAAAGATTCCGGCCAGTCCTGGAAATCCAGCCCGGTGAGCCGATTCAGGTTCTCCAGCGCGGTTTCCGGGTGTCGGGTTTCGATTCTTATTACCTTGCTCATGACGCTTTACTCGTTGCCTGTGCGAATAAAAGCGAAAACCATGCCAACGCATATAAAAATTTTTTTGCCGTAAAATCAGCAGGTTGACTAAGGGTGTGCAGGGCGAAGGGACGATCACCGGCGTCCCCCGGCAAGATGTGACAATCTTTGCCAGTGGCGTTGGCGACCTGTGTCAGGGCCGCCGGAGGGGTTAGTCCAGGAAGAAATCAGGCAGTAACTGGTCATCGGAAAGCTGCGGATCCACCTTATAGACCGACAAATCGGTGATGCCTGCCTGGGTAATCACCTCGTCGTCGATAAAGAAGTTGCCGCTGCACTCCGCCTGCGGCCGGGTCAGGATCCAGTGCGCCGCGTCCGCCATGATCTCGGGCTGGCGCGCCGCGCGCACGGCCATTTCGCCGCCCAGATGATTGCGCACGGCGGCGGTGTTGATGGCGGTGCGCGGCCAGAGCGCGTTGACCCCCACCTTGCCGGCGTATTCGTCCGCCATCCCCAGCACACACAGGCTCATGCCGTATTTGGCCATGGTGTAAGCCAGATGGCGGCCGAACCAGGCGGGGTTCAGGTTCAACGGCGGCGACAGGTTGAGAATGTGCGGGTTCTCCGCCCGGCGCAGCAACGGCAGGCACAACTTGCTGGTCATGAAGGTGCCGCGGCTGTTGACCTGATTCATCAGGTCATAGGACTTCATGGTGGTGGCTTCGGTGGGCGTCAGAGCGATGGCGCTGGCGTTATTGACCAGAATATCGATGCCGCCGAACGTGGCCTCGGCCTTGTCCACGGCGGCTTGTACCTGATCTTCGTAGCGGATGTCGCCGACGCACACCAGTGCCTCGCCGCCGGCCTCCTCGATCTCCTCGGCGGCGGTATAGAGCGTGCCCGGCAGCTTGGGATGCGGCTCGGTGGTCTTGGCGAACAGCACCACCCGGGCACCGTCACGGGCGGCGCGCACGCCGATGGTTTTGCCGATGCCGCGACTGGCACCGGTGATGAACAGGGTTTTGCCTTTCAGGGTGGCGGTGGTCATGGCCGGGTCCTCGGCGCGAATGAGTGGGTATTCACGCTAGCAAGAGCCGGCCCGGCACGGCAATACACAAACCGTCCGGTTATGGCTCCCCCGGGGCCAGGACTTGCTCCGGCGCTTGGGAAGCGGGTATCTTGTGGTCCACATGGTCATTTTGGGCCATCGCATGGCGGTTGGGGAAGACGGGCTGAACGTATGACAATTCTAAAAATGACCGCGGAGGACTACACCCTGTCCGCGGAATACCTGGGCCCGATGCTGGAGGCCCTGCAGAAGAGGGGCATCGACGAGCAGGAGGCGCTGGCCGGGCTGGATATAGAGCCGGGCTGCTGGCGCGACCCCAAGGCCCGCGTTACCGCCGTGACCTTCAAGCGTTTTTCGAGGCGGCTGGTGACGCTCACCGGCGAGCCCTGGATCGGTTGGGAGCTGGGCGCTTCCATGCCGCTGTCCTCGCACGGCTTTCTCGGTTACGCGGCGATGAGCAGCAACACCCTCGGCGATGCCATCGAACTGGCGGTGAAGTTCTTCCGCACGCGGGGCACCATTGTTCAGCTCGAGGCCTTCGTGGAGGGCGACTGGGCGGTGCTGCAACTCAACGAAATGCTGTCGCTCGGCGAGCATGCGCCGCTGCTCACGGAAAGTCTGTTTTCCAGCTTCCATTTCATGGGGCTGCAGTTGATGCCGGACATCGAGATTCTCGGTGAGCTGCGTTTCGCCTATCCCGAACCTGAATATTTCTCACGCCTGCGGCCGCTGATTCCGGTACCGATTTACTTCGACTGCGCCTACAGCCAGATGCGCTTCCCGGCGGAGCGGCTGCAGCGGCGCCTGCGCTTCGCCGACCCGCGTCTGGCGCAGATGGCCGCCGCCCAGTGCGAGCAGGAGATGGAGCAGATCAAGGCGCCGCCGGCGCTGCTGGGCCAGGTCCGGCGCGTGATGCTGGCCGGCTCCGGTGGCTTTCCGGGCGTTGAGGAGGTGGCGTCGGAGATGCACATGTCGTCGCGGACGCTCAAACGCAAGCTGCAGCAACTGGGCACCAGTTACCAGACGCTTCTGGATGATCTGCGCAAAGGTCTGGCGGTGGAGTATCTGACGCAAAGCAGCCGTTCCGTGGACGACATCGCCCTGGCGCTGGGCTATTCGGACGCCTCCAACTTTGCCCGCGCGTTTCGTCGCTGGACCGGGAAGAGCCCGTCGGACTACCGCTGAACGCGGCCGCTCACAGCGCCGCGATCAGATCCGCCAAGGCGCCGCCCAGCCCGCCCAGCAGTAACGTCAGGGTGGCCAGGAAGCCGACCAGAAAGCCGCGCCCCCGTTCCCGGGGCGATTCCAGGTAGGCGTTGAAATAGAGCTGCCGGCCGATCACGAATACCGCCCCCAGCGCGGCGGCGGCGTGCGGCTCCAGATACCAGCCGCACAGCCACAGGCCGGGCAGAAACAGCATCAGCTGCTCCACCGTGTTGGCGTGGATGCGCAGGCTGCGCTCGAACAGTTCGTGGCCTTGAACCGCCGGCGCGCGAACCTGGTATTTAACCCGGGCGCGGCCCACCACGAAGCTGAACAGGGCGCACTGCAGCAGCGCCACGACGGTAACGATGGCAACCCATTCCATGACCTTCCCCCAGCAGGTAGTGTTAAGCCGACGGCGAAGAGTGGATGCCGGCTTACTCTTATTTTTGCGTATCATCGTAGAGCGTTTTGCGGTGGATCGCATCTTCTTGCCGCCGGGATCGGCCCGGCGGCGCGACCACGGGATCGAGGATGAGTGAATTACACCCGCGCCTGGCGGCGGATACCGGCGCCTTGGGCGAGACTGAACTGTGCTGGCTGCGCTGGATGCGTGACGCCCGCTTCCACTGGCTGATCGTGGTACCCAAGCGCGACGGCTTGCGGGAATGGCATCATTTGCCGGCGCCCGATCAGCAGCGCCTGCTGGCGACCGTCAACCATCTGGCCGGGGAGCTGGAGAGAGTCACCGGCGCCGACAAGATCAATCTCGGAGCCCTGGGCAACCTGGTGCCGCAACTGCATGTACACATCATTGCACGCTTCCGCGACGACCCGTGTTGGCCCGGGCCGGTATGGGGGCAGGGCGAGCCGGTGCCGGTGGACGGCACGCCGGCTTGGCTGGCGCGGTTGGCGCTACCGGAGGAGAGATAGGTTATGGAGTTGATCGCGGTGGACGTGCAGTGCCCCCATTGCTGGGAGCACTTCGAGGCGTTGGTGGATCCGTCCCAGGGGGATCAGGAGTATGTGGAGGACTGCCACATTTGCTGCCGACCCCTGGTGCTCACCGTGGACCTCACCGACCCCGAGGCGCCCTCGGTGTCGGTGGCGGCGGAAAACGACTGACGTCGCCCCTCAGGGGTTGTCGTTGCCGGCCAGGAAGGACTGCATTTCCGGGTCGGTGAGCATGCGCTCGATGGAGCGGCTGAGGATATCGTTGACCATTTCCTGGTTACGCGCCGCCGACGGTGTGAACGGCAGGTCGTGCTGTACGCTGCTTTTGTAGGTGCCGATGTGGGTGGTGTCGCCGCGCCGGGCCTCGGCCACCAGCTCCAGGTTCAGCGTCACTTCGTTGACCACCGAGCCCGCTTCCGGGATGTATTCCAGCTTTTCCAGGCGGACTTCCAGGGTGGTGGCGTCGGCTCCGGGGTTGAAGGCGTTGTAGCCGAGGGTCTGCAGCCCCTCGCGAACCGTCTCGGCGATCGCCGGGCGCAGATCGTTGGCCGGCTGAATCAGCGAGGTTTCCTTGTAGACGCCGCCCCGGGAGCCGAATGCCTTACGATTCCGCGAGTCCACGGCAATCACCTGCACCGGTTGATTGTTACCCCGGTTGGCGGCCTGGACTTCGGCGGTGGGTTTCACCTCGATCCGCTGGGGGCTGAGCGCGCAACCGGTCAGCGACAGCGCCAGGGCGGCGCCGGTAAAAAGGGTGACGAGCGTTGATTTCATCCGTGTGGTCTCCGTAAAAGGCGTTCACTGAAACGAGGTCGTGGCGTTCGACTCCATCTTAGTGCGTTCGTTTCAAGGATTCTTCCGCCAGATCGTGGAGTGCGTCCTTGTAGCGGGACGCGGGCACCGGCGCCAGAGCATCCAGGGCCAGCCGGGTTTGCTCGGCGGCGCGGTCCACGGTGTAGCTGAGCCCGCCGCAGTCGTGCACGATCTTGACGATGTGCTCCAACTGCTCCAGGCCGCCGGTGCGAATCGCTTCCTTGATCAGGCCGGCCTGGTCCGGCGCGCCGTGCTGGATGGCGTAGATCAGCGGCAAGGTGGGCTTGCCCTCGGCGAGATCGTCGCCGACGTTCTTGCCGAGCTCGTTGACGTCGCCCTGGTAGTCAAGAACATCATCGATAAGCTGGAAAGCAATGCCCAGATGGCGGCCAAAAGTGGCGAACGCCTGCGAAAAATCCGTTTCCGTGCGGGCCCCCAGTACCGCACCGGTCTCCGCCGCCGACTCGAACATCTTGGCGGTCTTGTGGTGAATCACCCGCATGTAGCTGGGCTCGGTGGTGCTGGGGTCGCGGGTGTTGATGAGCTGCAGCACCTCGCCTTCGGAGATGGTGTTGGTGCTCTGCGAGAGAATTTCCAGCAGGCGCTGGTCGCGCAGCGCGACCATCAGCTGGAATGCCCGGGAGATCAGGAAATCCCCCACCAGAACGCTGGCGGAGTTGCCCCAGACCGCGTTCACGGTGGGCCGGCCCCGGCGCAGGCTGGATTCGTCCACCACGTCGTCGTGGAGTAGGGTGGCGGTGTGCAGGAACTCGATCACCGCCGCCACATCCACGTGCTGGGCGCCGGTATAGCCGGACGCACGGGCGCTCAGCAGCCCCACCAGCGGGCGCAGGCGCTTGCCGCCGGAGTCGATGATGTACTCCCCTACCTCGCGGATCAGCGGTACTTCGGTGTCCAGGTGGTGGGTAATGAAGCGGTTCACCGCCTCGAAATCCTCGGCGACGACAGAACTGATGGCCTTGAAATCCATGAAGTAGCTATCCGGCTAAAAAGGGGCGGTAAACAGCCGGCAATGCTAGCAGCGGGGACCGGCCAGTCAAGAAAACCCGCCCCGGGGATGGTCGCTGCAAAAGCCGTGTCATGCGGGCTTGAGGCCGATCAACCTTTGGCGTACACTTCGCGGCCCGATTTAATCATCCCACGGGCACCGAAAGCGACCGCCTGATTTGAGCCGGTCCGCCCAAGAGGAACCATCTGGAGCAAGTAGATGTACGCAGTCATCAAAACGGGTGGCAAGCAGTACCGCGTCGAAGAGGGTGATACCCTGCGCGTGGAGAAGATCGAAGTGGCCACTGGTGAATCCGTGGACTTTGATCAGGTGCTGCTGGTTGCCGACGGCGACGACGTGAAGGTGGGTCAGCCGCTGCTGGCCGGCGCCAAGGTCACCGCCGAAGTGGTCGAGCAGGGCCGTCACAAGAAGATCAAGATTGTGAAGTTCCGCCGCCGCAAGCACTCCCGCAAGCAGCAGGGCCACCGCCAGTGGTACACTGCGGTGAAAATCACCGGGATCCAGGGCTGATCCGGACGCAACGAGAGGATTGAAACATGGCACATAAAAAAGCCGGTGGTAGTACTCGTAACGGTCGCGACTCGGAAAGTAAACGCCTTGGCGTGAAGCGCTTCGGCGGCCAGGTCGTTCAGGCCGGCGAGATCATCGTTCGCCAGCGCGGCACCCGTTTCCACCCCGGTGTGAACACCGGGATTGGCAAGGATCACACCATCTTCGCCAAGGAAGCCGGGCGCGTGAAGTTCGAGGTCAAAGGCCCGCTCAGCCGCAAATACGTGGTGATCGAGCCCGTGGCCTGATCCCTCCGGGATCTGAAAAAGCCCCGCGAGGCTCGCGCCCGCGGGGCTTTTTTATGCGGCAAGCTACAAGCAGGCTGTGCTGGAGGATCGGCCGTGCCGCTGGCGGGGCGCCAGCAAGTTGAAAGTTGCAAACGCGGGCTTGGCCGTGCAGCCGGCAAGGCCCACTCCGCGTTTCAACTTGAAACTTTCAACTTGTAACTCTCCCTTGACCGGCACGGCCCGCCCGTCACGATGTCGTGGCTTGCAGCTTGCAGCTTGCAGCTTGCAGCTTGCAGCTTGCAGCTTGCAGCTTGCAGCTGCGCTAGAATACCCATCCATCCGTTCTGAAGGTCGCCCCATGCAATTCGTCGACGAAGCCACCATTGATGTCCGCGCCGGGAGCGGCGGTCACGGCTGTCTGAGTTTCCGCCGTGAAAAATACGTCGAGTTCGGTGGCCCCGACGGCGGCGACGGCGGCGCCGGCGGCCATGTGTACGTGGAAGCGGACAGCAACCTGAACACGCTGGTGGATTACCGCTACGAACGCTCGTTCAAGGCCCGCAATGGCGAGCCCGGCAAGGGCCGGCAAATGACCGGCAAATCCGCCGACGATGTGGTGCTCAAGGTGCCCGTGGGCACCACCGTGGTCGATGTCGATACCGATGAGGTGCTCGCCGATCTGACCGCTTTGGATCAGAAGGTCATGGTCGCGCGGGGCGGGCGTGGCGGGCTCGGCAATGTGCACTTCAAAAGCAGCGTCAACCAGGCGCCGCGCAAAACCACCAACGGCACCCCGGGCGAGACCCGGCGTCTGCGGCTGGAGCTCAAGGTGCTGGCGGACGTGGGCCTGTTGGGCATGCCCAACGCCGGCAAAAGTACCCTGATCCGCGCCATTTCCGCCGCCAAGCCCAAGGTGGCGGATTACCCCTTCACCACCCTGATCCCCAATCTGGGGGTGGTCAAAGCGGACCGCTATCGCAGCTTCGTGGTTGCCGATATTCCCGGCTTGATCGAAGGCGCCGCGGAGGGCGCCGGCCTGGGCATTCGTTTCCTCAAGCATCTGGCGCGCACCCGGTTGCTGCTGCATGTGGTGGACATGGCGCCCCTGGACGGCAATCCGGCGGATCACATCGACGCCATCGCCGACGAGCTGGACCGGTTTTCCCCGGCGCTGGCGGAGCAGGAGCGCTGGCTGGTGTTCAACAAAATCGACCTTTTGCCCGACGACGAGGCGGAGCAGCGGGTTACCGAAATTGTTGATGAGCTGGGTTGGCAAGGGCCGGTGTTCCGCCTTTCCGCCGCCGCCGGCGTCGGGTGCGAGGAGCTGGTCTACGCGCTGATGAACGCCATCGAGGAGCGCCGACTGCGCGAGAGCGAAGATCCGGAGTACGCCGCCGAGCAGCGCGATCTGCGCGCGCGCCTGGAAGAAGAGGCCCGTGAAAAGATCCAGGAGATCAAGCGGGACCGCCGGGTGGCCCGGGACAATGACGACGACGATGATGACGATCACGACGTGGAGATCGTCTACGAACCCTGATATCACTTTAATGAAAGCGGGAAAGGCACCATGGCGCAACGCGCACGTTGGGTAATCAAAATAGGCAGCGCTCTGCTTACCAATGACGGTCGCGGCCTCGACCGGGATCTGATGCAGACCTGGGTGGACCGCATGGTGGCCCTGCGCGAGCGCGGCATCGACGTCATGGTGGTGTCCTCCGGCGCGGTGGCCGAGGGCATGACCCGGCTGGGTTGGGCGCGCCGCCCGGACTCGGTCCATCAGCTTCAGGCCGCCGCCGCCGTCGGGCAGATGGGGCTGGTGCAGGCCTGGGAATCCTGTTTCCAGAAGCACCGGTTGCACACCGCCCAGGTGCTGCTCACCCACGATGATCTCTCCGACCGCAAGCGCTACCTCAATGCGCGCAGCACCCTGCTGACACTGCTGGGCTTTTCAGTGGTGCCGGTGGTCAACGAAAACGACACCGTGGTCACCGATGAAATCCGCTTCGGCGACAACGACACCCTGGCGGCCCTGGTGGCCAACCTGGTGGAGGCCGAACGGCTGGTGATTCTCACCGACCAGGAGGGCCTGTTCGACGCCGACCCCCGGCAGAACCCGGCGGCCCGCCTGATCCCCAGCGCCCGCGCGTCGGATCCCGCCCTGGCCGCCATGGCCGGCGGTGGCGGCTCCGGCCTCGGCCGTGGCGGCATGACCACCAAGGTGCGCGCGGCGGCGCTGGCGGCGCGCTCGGGCACCATGACCACCATCGCTTCCGGGCGCCGCCCGCAGGTGCTCACCGAGCTGGTCGACGGTGACGCCCCCGGCACCACGCTGCTGCCGGACACCTCGCCGATGAACGCCCGCAAGCAGTGGCTGGCCGGCCACCTGCGCATGCGCGGCCGGCTGATTCTCGACGACGGCGCCGCCCGGCGCCTGCGCGACGCCGGGTCGAGCCTGCTGCCGGTGGGCGTGACGGGTGTCTTTGGTCAGTTTTCGCGCGGTGAGATGGTGGCCTGCGAGGACCGGCACGGTGAGCGCGTGGCCTGCGGTCTGGTCAACTACGATGCCGCCGACGCCCGCCGGCTGTGCGGCAAGAAGAGTCACGAAATTGCCGAAGTGCTGGGTTTTATGAACGAGGAAGAATTGATCCACCGGGACAATATGGTGGTTCTGTAGGTCCGGGGGTGAGCGTCAGGCATAAAAAAACCGGCCCGAGGCCGGTTTTTTTAGCGAACGCGTTCGATCGATCAGGCCGCCATGGCCTTGATCTTGGCGTTCAGGCGGCTCTTGTGACGAGCGGATTTGTTCGGGTGGAATTTACCCTTCTGGGTGGCCTTATCCAGCACCGAGGTCGCCTTTTGGTACGCTTGCTGAGCGGCGCCTTGGTCGCCGGACGCAATGGCCGCGTTCACCTTCTTGAGGTACGTACGCACCATGGAACGCATCGCTGCGTTGTGCTTACGACGCTGTTCCGCCTGACGCGCGCGCTTGCGTGCTTGCGGTGAGTTAGCCAAGGTCCTGCTCCTATATATAAATCGGTAATTCGATGGTGATAATCGATTAGGGCCCGGCGGCTTCTACCATTGGCCGGTCCTGAAGACGCGCAACTATGCCGATCCGGGTCTGGATTGTCAATCCCCGGGGCGGACCTGTGGCGGTGGCGACGGGCTTTGGTTACTCTTGGCCGGTTTTTCGGAGGCGCCGGGATGGACGAGCAGGAAACAGCGGGTAAAAAGGGCGGTTTGCTGGCCTCGACCCTGGTGGTCAGCAGCATGACCTTGCTGTCCCGGGTGCTGGGGCTGGTGCGTGACGTGGTGCTCGCGCGGCTACTGGGCGTCTCGGCGGGCACCGACGCCTTTTTCGTGGCGTTCCGCATTCCCAATTTCCTGCGCCGGCTGTTCGCCGAGGGCGCCTTTAATCAGGCTTTCATACCGGTGCTCAGCGAATACCGCAGCAAGCAGCGCGACGACGGCAGCGTCGCCGCCACCAAGGCGCTGATCGACCGGGTCGCCGGCACCCTGGGCGGCGCCCTCGCGCTGATCACCCTGGTCGGCGTGCTGGCGGCGCCGCTGCTGATCTGGCTGTTCGCCCCCGGCTTCGGCGACGACCCGCAAAAACGCGCGCTGGCCGTGGAAATGCTGCGCCTCACCTTCCCGTACCTGTTCTTTATTTCGCTGACCGCGTTCGCCGGTGCCATTCTCAATACCTGGAACCGCTTCGCGGTGCCGGCGTTTACCCCGGTACTGCTCAATCTCAGCCTGATCGGCAGCGCCCTCTACCTGGCGCCGCAGTTCGTCGAAGGGCGCATGGCGGTGGCGTTGGCCTGGGGCGTGTTGATCGCCGGCACCGTGCAGCTGCTGTTCCAGTTGCCGTTTTTGGCCCGCCTCAACCTGATGCCGGTGCCGCGTATGGCCTGGCACGACGAAGGCGTCCGCCGCATTCTGCGTTTGATGGCGCCGGCCATGTTCGGGGTCTCGGTGAGCCAGATCAATCTGCTGCTGGACACGGTGCTGGCGTCGCTGCTGCAAACCGGTTCCGTGACCTGGCTGTACTACTCCGACCGGCTGGTGGAACTGCCCCTGGGCGTGTTCGCCATCGCCATCGGCACGGTGATCCTGCCGAGCCTGTCCGGCAAGCACGTCGGTGACGACCCGCAAGCGTTCAGCCGCACCCTGGACTGGGGCCTCAAACTGGTGCTGCTGATCGGTGTTCCAGCGGCGCTGGCGCTGGTGGTGATCGCCGAGCCGCTGCTGGCGACCCTGTTCAACCACGGTGAATTCAGCGCCAATGACGTGCTGCGCTCGGCGGAATCCCTGCGCGCCTACAGCGCCGGTCTGGTGGCGTTCATGCTGATCAAGATCCTGGCGCCGGGCTACTTCGCCCGCCAGGACACTCGCACGCCGGTGAAAATCGGCATTATCGCCATGGTCGCCAACATGGTGTTGAACCTGGCCCTGATCTGGCCGCTGCAGCACGCCGGGCTGGCGCTGGCGACCTCGCTGTCCGCCTGGCTGAACGCCGGCTTGCTGTATTGGGGGTTGCGCCGGGGCGGTGTGTACCTGCCGATGAAGGGGTGGTGGCAACACGGGTTGCGGCTGGCGGTGGCCGGCGGCGCCATGGCGGGTGCCATCTACTGGCTGGCACGGCAGGCAACGGTGTGGCTGAATGGTCCCCTGTGGGATCGTATCCTCTGGTTGGGCCTGATCGTGGTGGTGGGATTGGCGGTTTATCTTCTCGCCTTGCTGATTCTTGGTCTCAGACCTCGCCACTTGCGTCGATGATTCCTATAATCGGCCCTCTTTTCTCCCGCATGCCGGTGTAAAGCCGACAGGGCGGGAACCTGACGAGGGCGGAATGCGACTGATTCGCGGCATTCACAATCTGCGGGCGAGCCACCGAGGCTGCGTCGCCACCATCGGCAATTTCGATGGGGTCCATCTGGGGCATCAACGGATTCTCGACCAGGTGATCGACGAGGCGAGGGCGCGCGGCAAGCGGTCCACGGTGATGCTGTTCGAGCCTCAGCCGCAGGAGTTCTTCTGCCCGGACCAGGCGCCCGCGCGGCTCACCAGCCTGCGCGACAAATTGATCGCGCTGCGCGATTACGGCGTCGACCAGGTATTGTGCGCCCGTTTCAATGAAACGTTTCGCAGCCTCACCGCCGAGGCCTTCGTGCGCGACCTTCTGGTCGACGGCCTGGGTATTGAATACTTGGTGGTGGGCGACGATTTCCGCTTCGGTTGCGGTCGCGACGGCGATTTCGATTACCTGAAACAGGCCGGCGAACGCTTCGGGTTCCAGGTCACGGACACCCCGACCTGCGAAGTGGACGGCGAGCGGGCGTCCAGCACGCGGTTGCGCGCGGCGCTGGAACAGGGGGACTTTCCGCTGGCCGAACGCCTGCTGGGGCGGCCCTACACCATCAGCGGCCGGGTGCGCCACGGCGATAAGCTGGGTCGTACCCTGGATGTGCCCACCGTGAACCTGGCCCTGAAACGGCCGGTGTCGCCCTTGCACGGGGTGTTCGCGGTGCGGGTCTCCGGCGCCGGCCTCAAGGGCCATCCCGGGGCGGCCAATATGGGGACGCGGCCGTCGGTGGACGGCCGCGAAAACCGCCTGGAAGTGCACCTGCTTAATTATCAGGGTGATCTATACGACGCGCATCTGAGTGTCGCGTTTCATCATTTCGTGCGGCCGGAAGAGAAATTCGACGGCCTCGACGAGCTTAAGGCCGCCATGTGGCGGGATCTGGAACAGGTACAAGCCCTTTTGGACCAAGACGACGGACTATGACGGATTACAAGGCGACGCTTAATCTTCCCCACACCGACTTCCCGATGAAGGCGGGTCTGTCCCAGCGCGAACCCAAGCGCCTGGACCAATGGCAGCAGCGCGATCTGTACCGCCGGATTCGCGAGGCGTCCGCCGGACGTCCCAAGTTCATCCTCCACGATGGCCCCCCGTACGCGAACGGCGACATCCATATCGGCCACGCGGTGAACAAGATCCTCAAGGACATCATCGTCAAGGCACGCACCCTGGACGGTTTCGACGCCCCCTACGTGCCGGGCTGGGACTGCCACGGCCTGCCCATCGAGCTGAAGGTGGAGCAAAAGGTGGGCAAGGCCGGCCACAAAGTGGACGCCGCCACCTTCCGGAAGAAGTGCCGGGAATTCGCCGCCAAGCAGGTGGACGGCCAGACCCGCGACTTTAAGCGTCTGGGCGTGTTCGGCGATTGGGATCACCCCTACCTGACCATGGACTACGACACCGAGGCGAACATCATCCGCGCGCTCGGTAAGATCGCCGCCGGCGGCCACCTGACGAAGGGCTTCAAGCCGGTGCACTGGTGCCTGGACTGCGCCTCCGCCCTGGCGGAAGCGGAAGTGGAATACCACGACAAGCAGTCGCCGGCCATCGACGTGGCGTTCGCCGTCACCGACGCGGCGGATTTCAGCGCCCGCACCGGCGTTGAAGCCGCTGCGCCGGCCCTGGTGATCTGGACCACCACGCCCTGGACGCTGCCCGCCAACCGGGCGGTGGCGGTGCATCCGGAGCTGGATTACGTGCTGCTCAGCGGCGAGCAGAACGGCGCCGCCGTGGCGCTGGTGGTGGCCGAGGAGCTGGCGGACACCGTCAGCGAGCGTTTCGGTCTGGCCGGCGCCCACCACTCCGCCCCCTTCAAGGGCGCGGCGCTGGAGCACCTGACCCTGCGGCACCCGTTCCTGGATCGTCAGGTGCCGGTGATCCTCGGCGACCATGTCACCACCGACGCCGGTACCGGCTGCGTGCACACCGCCCCGGGCCACGGCCAGGACGACTTCATCGTCGGCAAACAATACGGCCTGGAAGTGGACAGCCCGGTGCAGGACAACGGCCTGTTCCGGGATGACCTGCCGGTGGTCGGCGGCCTGCATGTCAGCAAGGCCAACCCGCCGGTGATCGATGCCCTGAAAGAGGGCGGCACGCTGGTGGCGCTGGAGACCATCACCCACAGCTACCCGCACTGCTGGCGGCACAAGACGCCGATCATCTTCCGCAGCACCGCCCAGTGGTTCATTCCCATGAGCGACGGCGGCTTGCTGGCCCAGGCCCGCGCCGAGGTGGACAAAGTCCAGTGGCTGCCCGAGTGGGGCAAGGCGCGGATCGAAGGCATGCTGCGCGACCGGCCGGATTGGTGTATCTCCCGGCAGCGCACCTGGGGCGTACCGATTGCCCTGTTCGTTGACCGCGCTACGTCCGAGCCGCACCCGGACACCCCGCGCCTGATCGAGGAAGTGGCCAAGCGTGTGGAGCAGCACGGCATCGACGCCTGGTTCGATCTGGCGCCGGAGGAACTGCTCGGTGACGACGCCGAACGCTACACCAAGGTCACCGACATCCTCGATGTTTGGTTCGACTCCGGCGTCACCCATTACTCGGTGCTGGATCAGCGCGACGAACTGGCGGTGCCCGCCGACCTTTACCTGGAAGGCTCCGACCAGCACCGTGGCTGGTTCCAGTCTTCCCTGCTCACCAGCACCGCGATCCGCGGCGCGGCGCCCTACAAAAGCGTGCTCACCCACGGCTTCACGGTGGACGAGCAGGGCCGCAAAATGTCCAAGTCGATCGGTAACGTGATCGCCCCCCAGGAAGTGTGGAACGACCTGGGCGCGGACATCCTGCGTCTGTGGGTGGCGGCCACCGATTACCGTGGCGAAATGAGCGTGTCCAAGAACATTCTCAAACAGATGGCGGACAGCTACCGGCGCATCCGCAACACCGCCCGCTTCCTGCTTTCCAACCTGAACGGCTTCGACCCGGAGCGCGACGCGGTGGCGCCGGATGACATGATCGCCCTGGACCGCTGGGCGGTGGGCCGCGCCGACGCGCTTCAGGCCGAGCTGCGCGAGCTGTACGACGGCTATCATTTCCATCTGGTCTATCAGCGGCTGCACAATTTCTGCGGCAACGAGCTGGGCGGCTTCTACCTGGACATCATCAAGGACCGCCAATACACCACGCCGGCGGATTCGCTGGCGCGGCGCTCCTGCCAGACCGCCCTGTACCACATTGCCCAGGCACTGGTGCGCTGGATGGCGCCGATCCTCAGCTTCACCGCCGAGGAAATCTTCGAGCTGCTGCCCGGCGAGCGCGCCGAGTCCGTGTTCCTGACCACCTGGTACGAGGGGCTTTTCCGGCCGGCGGCCGACGCGGACATGGACCTGGCGTTCTGGGAACAGGTGCAGGCGGTCAAGCAGGCGGTCAACAAAGCCATCGAAGAAGCGCGCAATCGCAAGGCGCTGCGCGCCAACCTGGCCGCCGACGCCACCCTGTACGTGGACGAGCGGCTGGCCGGCATGCTCGGTCGCCTGGGCGACGAGCTGCGCTTCGTGACCATCACCTCCACCGCCACCCTGGCGCCGCTGGCGGACGCCCCGGCGGACCTGCCGGACAGCCCCGTGGCGGGGCTCAAAGTACGGGTGGCGCCGTCGCCGCACGAAAAATGCGTGCGTTGCTGGCACCACCGCCCGGACATCGGCGTCGATCCGAACCATCCGCAAGTGTGCGGCCGCTGCGTGACCAATTTGGAAGGCGACGGCGAGGAGCGCCACTATGCGTGAGCAACAGGGTGCCCGTGGCCAACTGCTCTGGTTGTGGCTCACCGGCCTGGTGGTCGTGCTGGATCAGATCAGCAAGCATTGGGTGGTGGCCCGTTTCGATTTGTATGAGCGGCTGGAAGTGCTGCCGTTCTTTAATCTGACCCTGGCCTACAATTCCGGGGCGGCGTTCAGTTTTCTGGCCGGCGCCGGAGGCTGGCAGCGCTGGTTCTTCGCCGCCGTGGCGGTGATTGCCGCGGTGCTGATCCTCGGCTGGCTGCGCAAGCTGCGCGAGGAGCGCATGCAGGGCGCCGCGCTGGCGCTGATCCTCGGCGGCGCTATCGGCAACCTCTACGACCGGGTGGTGCTGGGCCATGTGGTCGATTTTCTCGACTTTTATTGGGGCGATTACCATTTCCCGGCCTTTAATATCGCCGATACCGCCATCACCATAGGGGCAGCGTTGATCATTCTCGATATGCTGCTGGGAGGCCATCGCGGCCATGACTGACACTTTGCGCGCGGGTCCGCAGACCCGCATCACCCTGCATTTCGCCGTGCGTCTGATGGACGGCACCGAAATGGACAGCACCTACGGCGGCGAGCCGGCGGCCTTCTCCTGGGGCGACGAATCCCTGTTGCCCGGCTTCGAGCGCGCTATTCTCGGCCTCAAGGCCGGCGACAAGCGCAGCGTGTTCATCGACGCCGCCTCCGGCTTCGGCGACTACAACGAGCAGAACCGGCAGCATTTCAAGCGCAGCACCTTCAGCGCCGATGAAGTGGAAGTGGGCACGGTGATGAACTTCGCCGACGCCGCCGGCTCCGAACTGCCCGGCGTGATCGCCGAGCTGGACGACGACTGGGTCACCGTGGACTTCAACCACCCCCTGGCCGGGCGCGATCTCACCTTCGAAGTGGAAATCATCGCCGTCGAGCACGACGCCCCGGAGCAGGCCGTCCGCCTCAACTGACCTCCTGGCCGGGCCCCGGTGGGGGCGCGTATACTGGCGGCATACTTCAAGCAGGTTCTGATATGCAAATCCGTCTCGCCAACCCCCGCGGCTTCTGCGCCGGCGTCGATCGGGCCATCGACATCGTCAACCGCGCCCTGGATGTGTTCGGGCCGCCGGTCTATGTGCGCCACGAAGTGGTCCACAACCGCTACGTGGTGGACGGCCTGCGCGAGCGCGGCGCGGTGTTCGTCGACGAGTTGGAAGAAGTGCCCGACGACGCCATCGTCATCTTCAGCGCCCACGGCGTCTCCAAAGCGGTACAGGACGAAGCGGAGCAGCGCGCCCTGCAAGTGTTCGACGCCACCTGCCCTTTGGTCACCAAAGTGCACATGGAAGTGATCCGTTACGCCCAGGAAGGCCGTGAGGCGATTCTGATCGGCCACCAGGGCCATCCGGAAGTGGAAGGCACCATGGGCCAGTACGACACCGCCAAAGGCGGGCGCATGTACCTGGTGGAAAACGAAGCCGACGTCGCCCGCCTGGACGTCACCGACCCGGACAATCTGGCCTTTGTCACCCAGACCACCCTGAGCGTGGACGACACCGCCCGCATCATCGACGCCCTGCGCCAGCGCTTCCCCAACATCCTCGGCCCCAAGCGCGAAGACATCTGCTACGCCACCACCAACCGCCAGGACGCGGTACGCCAATTGGCCCTCGAATGCCAGCTGGTGCTGGTGGTGGGGTCGGTGAACAGCTCCAATTCCAACCGCCTGCGCGAACTGGCCGAGCGCTGCGGCACCCCGGCCCACCTGCTCGACGACCCGGCCATGATCGACCCGGCCTGGCTCAAAGGTAAGAAGGCCGTGGGCGTCACCGCCGGCGCCAGCGCCCCCGAAGAGCTGGTTCACCAGGTGGTCGCCCGCCTGCGCGAACTGGGCGGTGAAGACGCCCACGAAATCCCCGGCCGCGAAGAGAACATCCGCTTCTCAATGCCCCGCGCCCTGCGGGTCTGAGCCCTCCTGCCCGGCAAGTCCTCCCCGACTGCCCGCCCTAAGCGGGCGGGTTGGGCTTTGTGTTGTGCCCCTAGCCCCCGCCGCATAAAAGACTGACCTGGTGGCTAATGAAAAAGTGTGAATAGCATCACATGCTATTTTCTTAAAACTGCCCGCGTATCAATTGCTTATGCCGCTTATTGCCGCCAAGTGACCGCTCGTCTAAGTCTCGTTGTGGACGGTTTTACAATTGCTAGAGTGTGCTCACGAGAATGAAAGTGGAGTGCGTCGTGGTGTCTGACACCCGGTTAAGAAGTGGGGGTTTTACCCTTATTGAGTTGATGGTGACGCTGGCGCTGGTGGCGATCGTCTTGAGTTTCGGAGTGCCCAATATGACCCAATTGATACGTAGCAATCAGGTCATCAATCAGACCAACAGTGTTTTGGGCGGAATCCAGCTTGCCCGAGCAGAGGCTGTGAAACGCGGCATCGGTGTCGCCGTATGCGGGAGCAGCGACCAGGTGTCCTGTGATGGTCAGTGGGGGCAGGGTTGGCTGGTCTACGAGGATTCTGATGGTGCTTCGTCACCCACGGCCAACAACATCATTCGTATGGCCACCGGCAGCGCGGAAGTGAACAACACCAGCGGCGGGGTGGTGCGGTTCGACCATCAAGGCCTGCGACGGGAAACGTCGGAATCCACGGTCATTATCAAACGCACGGCTTGTGGTGCTGAAAAGGCGCGGCAAATCAGCATTGCGAGAGGCGGTCGGGCAGCGTCGGAGAAAGTGGCATGCTAAAGCAGCGTCGGTATTTCGGGCATGGCTTTACTCTGATCGAAGTGCTGGTGACCATGCTGATCCTGTCGATCGGTCTGATGGGTATCGCCGGGCTGCAGGCGGTAAGTCTGAAGATGAACCAGAGCGCGCATTTGTCCTCCCAGGCGACCTTTCTCGCGTACGACATTATCGACCGTATGCGCGCGAATCGTACGGCGGCGCTTAACCAAAGGTATGACATGTCTTTAGGCTGCACGGCGCCGTCGGTGAGCGGCGTCGTGAAGGATGATCTGGAAAACTGGCTAAAAACCCTTTGCGGTATGGAGGGCGAAGAAAGCGCGCCGGGCGTTCTTCCTCAAGGTGATAGTGGAAAGACCGGGGCCGCCATTGATATGGATGACGAAGGGCGGGTTACGGTGACTTTGGCGTGGTACGACGCACGCTGGCAGGAGCAGGGCGATAGCGGCGAACAAGATGCCGACCCGATAAAAACCATCAACGTCAGCGCTGAGCTATAGGAGCGAATGCTGTGATGCGTCTATCAAAGCAAGGCCGTCAAACAGGTATAGGTCTGGTCGAGATCATGGTCGCGCTGGTAGTCAGTTCCTTACTGATCGGTGGACTGATACAGATATTCAGCAGCAATAAGCAGACATATATCCTGCAGAACGAAATGTCACGTTTGCAGGAAAACGGTCGCTTCGCCTTTCATTTCCTAATGAAAGATCTGCGGATGGCCGGCTACTTCGGTTGCCGTAACAACGTGCCCGTTCAAAACAACCTGGACCCTACCAGCAGCGACTACGATTTCTCATATGACTTCGCGGGCTCCCCGTTGATTACTTACAACGCTAACGATACGGGTGGCTGGAGCCCGGCGTTACCCGCTTCCATTCAGGCGCTGGAGCCGCTGGCGGGGAACGACATCGTTTTAATACGCAGTGCCGAAGCAAGCTCGGTGAGTCTGACCTCCCCGTATCAATCCGGTGACGCCACGAAAGCGAGTATTCATCTGGAAAAAGGCCATGGACTGAGCAAAGGGGATATCGCCGTGGTGTCCGATTGCTCCAAGGCGACCGTGGTGCAGATTACTGGCGAGGGTGGCGGTGGCACTTCCGCGGCGGTGACCAACAATACCGGCAACTCCGTGTCGCCGGGCAATGCCACCTCAGCGCTCGGGCACAATTACGGTGATGGTGCGATTATTTCCAAGATACAGAGCAATGTTTTTTATGTTGCCAACAACGTGGCGGGCGTGCCGGCGCTTTATCGGAAAACGCTGACTAATGGTGAGAATGCCGAAGAGCTGGTGGCGGGGGTGGACCAACTCAGCTTTCGCTACGGTTACGATAGTGATGGTGACCGTGAACTGGACGGTTACACCGAGGCGCCTACGGCATCGCAGCTTGCCGGTGTGATGGCGGTACGTACATCAATGTTGCTGCGCGGTGAGCATCAGAACATCGTCCATGGCGGGCAGAGCTTCGTGTTGGATGGCGAGGTGGTAACTCGTGATGACGGCAGGTTGCGCTATGTCATGAGCAGTACTGCCACCATACGGAATCGCGCACCTTAGATGCGTCATGAACCATGAAGAGAAATATCATGAAACTGAAATCGCATAACCCGGCGCGGCAGAGCGGCGCGGCTCTGGTCATTGGTTTGATTCTGCTCCTCGTAATGACCTTGCTCGGGGTCACCGCGATGCGGGGCACAACGTTGCAAGAGCGTATGTCCGGAGCCCTGTCGGATCAGAACGTGGCGTTCCAGGCCGCGGAAACCGCGTTGCGTCAGGGCGAGGACGTTCTCAGTTCCATCACTGCCCCGGATTTCAGCGCCCAGGGCTGGTATGAGCAGGATGACGGTAAGCTGCGTCCTGACTGGGCTGGAAATGCTTCCGATCCGGCCGAAGTCGGTGATGATGGTGTTATTTCCTATGTAAATACTGAAAGTGAAGATATGGGCTGGGGCGAACCCCCGGAGTTTTATATCGAACGGATGCCACCGGTGGTAATCACCGGTTCCTCCGGGGCGTCGAAAGCGATCGGCGACGGCACCGTGAAAGAAGAATACGAGCTCTACCGCGTGGTTGCCCGGGGGTTCGGCAAGAATCAGACAACAGTAGCGGTCGTGGAAAGTATTTACCGTCGTTGAGCGAGATAATAACCCTTAGGGGGCGCAGTGATGAACGCAAAAAGACACAACCATCGTTTTCTCCATGCCGGTATATTTTTGGCGGCGGTGCTCGCCACCGGCCATCTGCGTGCTGAAGTGACGATCTCGCAGATTCCGCTGTTCGTGATCGGTGGGGTGAGTCCGAACCTGATGTTTGTTTTGGATGATTCCGGGTCCATGACATGGGGGTTTATGCCGGATGAGCTTGATGAAGCTCTTACTTACGAGAATTACGATCGCTACGTTGGCAATTGTGATGGCTATTACCGGTTCGATGACCAATGGGTATGCTCATTGGATACCGATGGACGTGAGTATATCGCCTCTCCATGGCTCAATAACCAATACTTCGATCCTGAAAAAACATACACTCCGCCACCGCAGGCCGATGGTGGTCGGTTCCCGGACATCGACTTCAACTCCGCGCCGGAGGATGGCTATGATGGTAATTCCAACCGGATAGATTTGGCGACCGAGTACCGGGCGGTGATGGATGATTACTATTACTATGGACGATGGGGAGACACTTATCTTTATGGGGTGACGGTGAGCCCGAATGCTGAATCCTCGTCGGCTTTTTATTACAAGTTCAAAGAAGATGATTCGGAGGAATGCGGAGACCCGGAAGATGTCTACCGTGACGCTTGCTATGATTATACGATAGTAACTGATGATCAAAAGCAGAATTTTGCCAACTGGTTCAGCTACTACCGCACTCGAATGATGACCGCCAAGGCCGGGGTGGGGATCGCTTTCTCGAGGCAACCGGAATCCTTGCGTGTTGGTTTCGGTACCATTAACCAGGACTCACACAACGTCGACGGTGAGAATACCGGTACATTGCGTCGCGGCGTGCGGGATTTCAAGGGCGCCGAGCGTGAGGAGTTTTTCCGGCTTTTGTATGCCTCCGAGCCTGACGGTGGCACCCCCTTGCGTGGTGCGCTCAA
>DASUNW010000038.1:0-6061 GCA_036276955.1 Alcanivorax sp.
GCGCGCCAACAGCAGCGCCCGTTGGTCCGCGTCATCGCGCGCCACTTCATTGAAAAACGGCACGCCGGAGAGCAATGCCTCCACCCGCGCGTGATCCGATTCCTGCCACTGGGCGTGCTTCATGTCTCCCCTCTTCCCCGTGTATGGCGGCCTCATCCTAGCCCGAACGTTTCCCGTATTGCCACCGCCCAAGCCGCCTTATTCACCGCTACGGTGCAAAAAACCACTGGACATATTACACTGTCCGTATTATCAGTGTCGTTATAAAAGAACCGTGCCCCAGGAGGCCGACATGAGCATCGCATTAACCGCACGCCAACAGCAGGTTCTCGATTGCATTCGCGCGTCCCAAATGGAGACCGGCATGGCCCCGACCCGGGCGGAAATCGCCGAGCGTATGGGGTTTCAATCGAAGAACGCCGCATCCGACCACCTGCGCGCCCTGGAGCGCAAGGGCTACATTCGCCTGCACGGCGACCGTTCACGGGGCATCCAGCTTCTCGATCTGGCCCTGGAAATGGGCGACGAACTGCCGGTGGTCGGCAAGGTCGCCGCCGGCACGCCCATCGAGGCGATCGAGAACGTGGAGCGCACCGTGCCGGTGCCCCAGGGGCTGTTTCGCCAGCGCCCCACCTATCTTCTCAAGGTCCAGGGCGATAGCATGATCGAAGCCGGCATTTTTGACGGTGATCTGATCGCGGTTCGCAAAAGCCAGACCGCCCGCTCCGGGGAGATCGTGGTGGCGCGCATTGACGACGAGGTCACGGTGAAAACCCTTAAACTGAATCGCACCAGCGCCACGCTGCTGCCGGCCAACGACGCCTACGCGCCGATCCGCGTGGCCGCCGACGAACTGATGATCGAGGGTATTTTCGTGGGTCTGATCCGGGATCCGAATGCGCATTAAGACCGTGAGAGTAGTAGCAGTATGACGGACACCCGATTGCTTGCCCCCTGCCCGTCCGCGCCGAACTGCGTGTCGAGCCTCGCCGAGGACGAACGCCATCGGGTGGCGCCGCTACCCGGCGCGGGCAGCCGCGCCGACAGTCTGGCGATGCTGGAAGCGGTCCTCGACACCCTGCCCCGGGTGACCTACCAGCGGATCGGCCCGGCCCGCATCCAGGCCCGCTTCACCAGCCGAGTGCTGCGGTTCGTCGATGACGTGACCCTGTACGTGCACGACGACGGCCTGATCGACGTGCGTTCCGCGTCCCGTATCGGGTATTGGGATCTGGGCGCCAACCGGCGCCGGGTGGAAGATCTGCGCGAGCAACTGATGGCCCGCCTCGGACAACCCCAGCCCAGCCACGGATGAGCGGCGTGCCGGAACACGGCCCGCGGTGGGCGGACATCGGCGTCAATCTGGGCGACAAGCAGTTCGCCGAGGACAGTGAACAGGTGCTGGCCCGCGCCGCCGACAGCGGCGTGGCCCTGATGCTGCTCACCGGCACCAGCGTGACGGAATCGGAATGCGCCGTGGCGCTGTGCCGGCAATGGGCCGACGCCGGCCCGGCGTTGTTCGCCACCGCCGGCCTTCATCCCCATAACGCCCGCTTTTTCGACCGTGAAGCCGGCCAGGCGCTGGCCCGGCTGCTGACGCTACCCGAAGTGGCGGCGGCCGGGGAAATGGGCCTGGACTTCAACCGCGACTTCTCCCCCCGGGACGACCAGGAAAGCGCCTTCGAGGCGCAGTTGGCGCTGGCCGCCGAGGCCGGCAAACCGGTGTTCCTGCACCAGCGGGATGCCCACCACCGCTTCCTGCCGATTCTGAAGGCCTGGCGGCACAAGCTGCCCGCCGCCGTGGTGCACTGCTTCACCGACCAGCGCGACGCCCTGTTCGATTACCTGGATCTGGATTGCCATATCGGCATTACCGGCTGGGTGTGCGACGAGCGGCGCGGCGGCGCCCTGGCGGAACTGGTGCCGGAGATTCCCGGCGACCGCCTGTTGCTGGAGACGGACGCGCCCTATCTGCTGCCCCGGGATCTGCCGGAAAAGCCGCCGCGCAAACGCCGCAACGAGCCTTGTTATCTGCCCTGGATCGGCCGCCGGATAGCGGCGCTGCGGGGTGAGAGCGAGACCGACCTGGCGGCGCGTACCTTTGCCAATACCCGCGCCTTTCTCGGGCAGGTCTGATTTCCCCAGGTCGTTCACTCCAGCGGGGGCGCGTGTCTGTGTTCTGCCCTTCCGGGAACGCTGTGAATACGTCCCTGTACGCTCCCTGTCGAACGTCCTGTTCTCCCGGGTCCCGGAAGGGCAGAACACAGACACGCTCCGGGAGAGATTTCACCGCCCCGGGTTATCGCTGACGCCTCACCTTTCTACAAAGCTGGTTTGGTGGAAGCGGGCCGCTCGCTTCAGGTTTTTTCCGCGCGCCAGTTGAAGTCGACTTCCAGCGGCGGTTGCGGGCCGTCTTCGGGCTGGCCGGCCATTTCCGCGTAGGGCGAGTTGTGCACCAGCACCGCCTTATCGGTGGTCATCTTGCCGAGCACGTTGTTGGCGTGCTCGGCGCCGTTGAACCGCACGATCTGACCTTTCTCGTCGACCACGTGATAGCTCACGCCGTCGATTTCCACCTGCACGATGCAGATCGACAGCGTCACGGACCGCAGCAACACCTTTTCCACGTGCCGGCCGTTCAATTTCTTAATCGTGATCTTTTCCATCTTTACTCCTGGGAAGAAGTTGAAAGTTGAAAAGGCGGCAGGTAGGCAGTGCCGGCGGAAGGGCCGTGCCATGAGCCGCGATACAGGATTCAAGATGCAGGATACAGCGCGGAGCGAGGTGGGAAGGAGCGGCCAGGGTTTCGCTCCGCGAAGATGCGCTGCCCCTGTATCCTGAATCCTGCATCCTGTATCGGGCGGCGAACGCCGCCCTCGGCCTCCCCGCCGGCACGGCGCCCTCTTCAACTTTCAACTTGCAACTTTACCGCGCAGGCGAAAGCAGGCCCTGAATGTCCAACAGACCGAACGGCCAGGCGAGTTCCTGGTCGCCGTGGCGCAGCACCGGAATGCGCTCGCCGTACTCCGCGATCAGCGTATCGTCCTCGGCGATATCCACGGCGTGAATATCCGCCTGCGGCGCCACGGTAAGCAGCATGTCGCGGGCCTGCTCGCACAGGTGGCAGCCCAGGGTGGTGTACAGCACGACGGTCATCAAAGGGTTCCGTGTCGGATCGCGTAGCAATGGTGAATGGCGCTGTTGCGGCGGAAGTCCTCCGGCAGGCTCCAGGCGGTCAGGTCTTCCACCTGGTACCAGCGGGCGATGCTCTCTTCCAGTTCGAAGCGCCGGAAGTTACAGGAAAAGTAGAGCACGCCGCCGGGTTCCAGGCGCTTCATGATGCGCCGTATCAGCTCGCCATGGTGTTCCTGGACCACGAAATCCTGGCGCGACTTGTTGTTGGAAAACGTGGGCGGGTCGCAGAACACCACGTCGAACTGCTCCTGGCATTCGTCCAGCCAGGCCATGGTGTCGGCGCGCACCAGCGGGTGCGCCTCGCTGGAGAAACCGTTCACCGCCAGGTTGCAGGCGGCCCAGTCCAGATAGCGCCGCGAGGCGTCCACGGTGACCGCCCGGCGCGCACCGCCCACCAGCGCCTGCACACTGGCCGCGCCGGTGTAGGCGAACAGATTCAGGAAGCGCTTGCCGGCGCACTCTTCGGCGAGGCGCAGGCGCAGCGGCCGGTGGTCCAGGAACAGGCCGGTGTCGAGATAATCGTTCAGGTTCACCAGCAGGCGCGCCTGGCCTTCACGCACCACCCGGTACTGGCCCTGGCCGTCCAGCTTCTGATACTGGCGGTTGCCTTTCTGGCGTTCACGGGTGCGCAGGTGCACCTGCTCGCGGTGCACGCCCAGGGCCGCGCGCACCGCGCTCACCGCCCATTGGCGGCGCTGCTTGGCCTTGTCCTCGTCGATCGTCTTGGGCGCCTTGAACTCCTGCACCAGGGCCTGGTCACCGTACACGTCCACCGCCACATTGAATTCCGGCAGATCCCGGTCGTAGAGACGGTAGGCCTGGATGTCCTCGCGCTCCAGCCAGCGGCGCAGATGCTTGCCGTTCTTGCGCAGACGATTGAACAGCGGCATCGCCGCTTCCGGCAGCTCGAAGCCAGGGGTGTCGCCGACACCCAGCGGCGGATGGGGCGCCGGCGGTCGCGGCCGGCTGACGCGGATAAAGGTGTTCAGCGGGCCATTGCGCACCTTCCACTGCTGCGTCATGTCCATGCCGGAGCGGTCCAGGGACGCCACGTCGGCGCCCAGCATCACCGCCGTCCAGGCCGGCGCTTTCTCGCCCAGGATGCGGCCCAGGCCGGCGTACAGCCAGGCCGCCGTGGTCTGCTCTTCGAGACGTTCGCCCCAGGGCGGGTTGGTGACCAACAGCCCCTGGTCGGCGAAGTCGCGGGCGCGCAGGGCGCCCAGCTCACGGCGCTCGAAGTGGATCAGCCGGCGCACCCCGGCACGGTCGGCGTTGTGCAGCGCGTACTGAATGGTCTCCGCATCCGCGTCGAAGCCCTTGAGCGCGGGCAGGCCCTTGAGCCCGCCCTCCAGGCTGGCGGCGGCCTCGCGCAGGGCCTCTTCCCAAAGCGGCTTGCGACAGCCGCGCCAGGCCTGGAAGCCGTACTCGCGGCGCAGCGCGCCGGGCGCCACCCCGGCGGCCATCCACGCCGCCTCGATCACCAGCGTGCCGCTGCCGCAGAACGGGTCCAGCAACGCCGCCGGGCGGTCCTCGCGGTGCCAGCCGCCGGCGCGCAACAGCGCCGCCGCCAGATTCTCACGCAGCGGCGCGCGGCCGCCGGCCAACCGGTAACCGCGCCGGTGCAACGGCGTGCCGGCCAGGTCCAGCCACAGGCGGGCGTTGTTTTCGTCCAGCCGGGCGCGCACCGCGCAGGCGCCCTCCTCCCGGCGTGCCTGACCGATCTCCGGCGGCAGGGCGCGCAGCAGCCGCTTGCCGCTCACCCGGCTGTCGCCGCGCACGCCCTTGCCGTGGTCCAGGCTCAGATGCAGGTCCACGCCGGGCGGCACCAGGGCGCGCCAGTCCACCGCCGCGGCCAGCCGCTCCGGCGCCTGGTCCGGGGTCACGTCCAGCTCCGCCAGCGGCACCAGCACCCGCTCCGCCAGGCGCGACCACAGGCAGGCGCGCAACGCGTCCTGCTGCAACCCCTCAATACCAACGTGGGCGTTACCCGGATCTGTTACCGAGATGCCCAACTCGGTGAGCTCGTCGGCGAGCAAGGGGCCCAGGCCGGGCAGACAGGTAACTACGAATTCCATGGATTTTGCCTTGCAAGTGCCTGTTTTAAAGACGGAAATGAAAAATTCATCGGGTGGACCATTATTCGTCACACGCTTAAACGGCGCCACCATTATGGCGACATGTTATTCGACAGCCTCTTCCCGCTTTCACATACTCGAAGAGTGGCCCTTCGAAGAGGTGACCGGGGGCCGCAGCTTACTGTCCGTCGCCGTAATCGGCAAAGCGGCACTGCGAATACGCCAACAGGCATAAAAAGCCAAGAGGATCGTGTCTATGAAAAGACAGAAACGCAGTCGTGATGAAAGAGCTTACAGCCGGGGGTACCTGGCCGGATTTCAAGGCAGGCCCAGGGACTTTTGCCCCTTCGGCGCATTGCAGGCCCGCACCCACTGGATGAGTGGTTGGCGCGAGGGCCGCACGAATCAAGTACAAGGCATGGTCGGCGTGGCCGGCATCCAGAATTTGAAAGACGTCACCTAATCCTTATTTCGCGTTAAGAGGACATTGTACAAAACCTGTTTTCGATCAGCGCCGGCGCTTCGCGCGTCGACCCAACAGGGCCCCTCCCGGGCCCTTTTCTTTTGCCCGCCTCCGGTGTTGTCACTTTGTAGCCCGGTTCGGTCTCGGTGGCCGGCGCGGCGAGGGAGAAAGGTTGGGCGCCAGCTATAACCCGGGGCATCGGAATCTACCCAGTGAGCGGGTCTGTGTTCTGCCCTTCCGGGACCCTGGAGAACAGGACGTTCGACCGGGAGCGTACAGGGACGTATTCACCGCGTTCCCGGAAGGGCAGAACACAGAACCGCGCCCC
>DASUNW010000039.1:0-3820 GCA_036276955.1 Alcanivorax sp.
CCCTTCGCGGGGGTGGGCCTTTTTATTTGGCACGCCCGTCGGATCGACCTCTCCAGGTTCGACCAACTCGCTTTACAAGCGAGTTGGCGACGAGCGGCCAAAGGCCGCGAAGCCCCGCAGGGGTCGAAACGGCCAAAAGCCGTTTCGATCAATCCTCTCCGATACGCGGCACCGCCACCCCGACACATCCCCAAACACTCCTCCCAACGCACCCCCCGACACCTCCCCGCCAATATCTGCAACAATGAAACCCACCTGACCGACCTCCGAAAAAGGCAGCCCCATGTTCCGACGCACCAAAATCGTCGCCACCCTCGGCCCGGCCTCCTCCGACGCCGCCACCTTGGCCCAACTGATCGACGCCGGCGTCAACGTGTTTCGCCTCAACTTCTCCCACGGCAGCGCTGACGACCACCGCGCCGTGGCCGCGCGTATCCGCGAGCAAGCCCATGCCCAGGCCCGCAACGTGGCGATCCTCGCCGACCTGCAAGGCCCCAAGATTCGCATCGCCCGCTTCCGTGACGGCCCGGCAATACTGAAGCCCGGCGCCGGCTTCACCATCGACACCGCCCTGGAGAAGAACGCCGGCGACAGTGGCCAGGTGGGCACCGATTACGAGGGCCTCGCCGACGACTGCCGCGCCGGCGACACCCTGCTGCTCAACGACGGCCTGATCGCCCTGCGGGTCGAGGAGGTGACGGGCAGCCGGGTGGTCTGCCGGGTGCTGGTGGGCGGCGAGCTGTCCAACAACAAGGGCATCAATCGCCAGGGCGGCGGCCTCAACGCCCAGGCCCTGACCGACAAGGACCGCGATGACATCAAGCTGGCGGCGGCGCTGGAAGTGGATTTCCTGGCGCTGTCGTTCCCCCGCCACGCGGACGACATCCATCAAGCCCGCGCCCTGTACCGCGAGGCCGGCGGTCACGGCGACATGATCGCCAAGATCGAACGCGCCGAGGCGGTCGCCGACCCGGCGGTGCTGGACGACATTATCCTGGCCGCCGACGGCGTGATGGTGGCGCGCGGCGACCTGGCCGTGGAAATCGGCGACGCCGAGCTGGTGGGGGTGCAAAAACACATCATCCGCCGCGCCCGTGCTCTGGATCGCTTCGTGATCACCGCCACGCAGATGATGGAATCGATGATCCACAGCCCCCAGCCGACCCGGGCGGAAGTGTCCGATGTGGCCAACGCCGTGCTCGACGGTACCGACGCGGTGATGCTGTCGGCGGAAACCGCGGTGGGCGATTACCCGGTGGCCACGGTGGAAGCCATGGACCGCATTATTCTGGGCGCCGAACGCACCTACCAGAGCCGCCGCAGCGAGGACCGGCCCGAACACGGCATGCACCACAACGATGAGGCCATCGCCCGGGCCGCCATGCATGTGGCCAACCAACTGGACGGGGTGAAGGCAATCGTCGCCATGACCGAGACCGGCACCACGCCGCGCCTGATGTCACGGGTG
Source organism: Alcanivorax sp. (assembly GCA_036276955.1). Taxonomy (GTDB): domain Bacteria; phylum Pseudomonadota; class Gammaproteobacteria; order Pseudomonadales; family Alcanivoracaceae; genus Alloalcanivorax. The sequence continues at coordinate 1,469 of DASUNW010000039.1, forward strand.
CGCTCGGGCATGCCGATCTTCGCCTTCACGCCGGACCCGCGCACCCGCCGCCGGGTAGCGATCTACCGGGGGGTGGAACCCCAACATTTCGAGATGGCCGGTGACCCCGGCCAGGTCAACCGGGACGCGGCCGCTCAGCTTCGACGTCTGGGGCTGGTGGAGAACGGCGACCGCTTGATCCTCACCAAAGGCGACGCCGTGCGGGTGGGCGGCGGCACCAACACTTTGAAAATCATCACCGTGGGCGAAGCCGACGGCTGACCACCACCATCAAACAGGCACTCAATAACATCGGGAGAGACCATGGAAACGCCTTCTTTTAATACCCTGGAGATCACCGTCGAAGACGGCATCGCCACGCTGTACCTGAATCGTCCGGACCGGATGAACGCCTTCACCAGGGAAATGAAGGACGAGCTGCTCGCCGCCTTCGATTACACCGACGGCGACGACGCGGTGCGCGCCGTGATCGTCACCGGCCATGGCCGGGCCTTCTGTGCCGGCGCCGACCTGTCCTCCGGCGGCGACACCTTCGACTATAAAAAGCGCGGCGGTGAAAGCACCAACCCGGACGACGCCCACCGCGACGGCGGCGGCCAGGTGGCGATGCGCATTTATCGCAGCCTCAAACCGGTGATCGGCGCGATCAACGGCGCCGCCGTGGGCGTGGGCGTCACCATGCAATTGCCCATGGACGTGCGCCTGGCGTCCGAGAACGCCAAGTTCGGTTTCGTATTCTCACGTCGGGGCATCGTCAACGAAGCGGCCTCGTCCTGGTTCCTGAGCCGCGTGGTCGGCATTTCCTCGGCACTGGAATGGTGTTTTTCCGGCCGCGTGTTCAGTGCCGCGGAAGCCAAGGAACGCGGCCTGGTGCGCTCGGTGCACGCACCGGATGAGCTGTACCCGGCGGCCGTGGCGCTGGCACGGGAATTCGCCGACCAGACCGCGCCGGTATCGGTGGCGATGATCCGCCAGATGATCTGGCGCATGGCCGGTGCCGAACACCCCATGGAAGCGCACCAACTCGACAGCCGCGCGATGAAGTCGCGGGGCGGCTCCGCCGATGTGCGCGAGGGCGTGGAGTCGTTCCTGCAGAAAAGGACAGCGGTATTTCCGGACAAAGTGTCGGAAGATCTGCCTGATTTCTTCGACTGGCAGGGTGAGCCGCCGTTCAAATGACCCGGTGACGCGGCCGGGCGGCGGGCAAAGACATATCTTGCAACACTTTCGGCTTGCCAGAAGAAGTGCTTTCGCCCCCGGCCGGGACCCCCGGATATTAGTGAACATATGTTCCTTTTTCGAAAAATGGAACAAGGGCCTGTGAACCGTTCCATTTTCCGAAAACGCCGATACCGCTACTATTAAAGATTAAAGTGCCCCGAACAGGCCGTACATACTGACCGGTATTTTTGTTTACATTAAAAAGCAGGAGCCCTCCACCCGTTAATTTACCAGTGTTCACATTGCGGCAGGGTTTTATCACCGGACGCCGAAAATAAAAGACATACCCGATGGTATTTTGGCGTTTTACAGTATTGCGTCTGTGACAAGAGGGGTTCTAAGATAGTTCGTGACAACCGGGTGAATGACTGTTTTTTCAGGCGTTCGCCGAAAGTCTAGTGGACTCTTTCTTCGTAAAGGTGTCCGCTCGGGAGACGATGCCCTGGGAAGGGCATATAAGAGGGTTTCGAGGCCGGTGCGGGATGACCGGAATACACCCTCAAATACCAATAAACTTCGAAGAAGACAGGACAAAAACAATGGCACTTAAGTGGACCAATAAAGCTCAGGGGGCGCTGAACAGCAGTGCCGACCGTAAACTCCGCATCTCTTCACTGACCAAAGCAATCGGCCTGGCCTCCGTATTCGGCGCCGCCACCGCGCTGTCCCCCGCTGCCCAGGCACTGAAGACCGACTTCGGCGTTGAATACCGCGCCACCGGCTTCTACGCACAATCCGACGCTTTTGAAACCAACACGCCCTTCACCAGTGACGGCGATAACGGTTTCGCCCATCTGATCCGCGTCAAGAGCGACTTCCTGGACGAAGACACCGGCATCTCCCTGCACACCAGTGTGGAACTGGCCGGCGACCGCTGGGTCGGTGACAACCGCGGCTACACCGGCGTCGGTGGCCAGGCGTTCAACACCGCCAACAAGGGCGACAACGTCCGTCTGGACCTGGGCTATGTGCAGATGCCCTTCGGCCACACCGTGGTCCGCGTGGGCCGTCAGGCCACCAGCTACAACAACTGCTTCCTGGTTTGTGACGACCGCCGTGACCGCGTGCTGGTGATCCAGCCGCTGAGCAAGAAGCTGCAGGTTCTGGCCATTTACGACCGTCGTCAGGACA
>DASUNW010000040.1:0-20690 GCA_036276955.1 Alcanivorax sp.
GTTGCCGGCCCAAACGCCCACCGTATAGCGGCCGTTGCTGCCAATCGCCCAGGCGTCGCGCAGGCCGTAGCTGGTGCCGGTCTTCCAGGCGATCGGCTGGCTGGAGCGGTACAGCCGCCATTGCCGCGCGGTACCGGGGCGGGCCACCTCACGCAGCGCATCCAGGGTCAGCCAGGCGGCACCGGGGCTGATCGGGAACGGCGCCGCCACCGGATGCACACCGGACAGCAACGCCACCGGCGGTGGCGCGGCGCCATCCCGGGCGGTGGCGATCAGCCGCGCGTAAATGCCGGTGAGTTCCATCAGGGTGCCTTCCGCACCGCCCAGTACCAGGGTCAGTCCGTAGCCGTCGGCGGGTCGGAACAGCGTGGTCATGCCCAGCGCCCGCAACTGGTCGTGGAAACGGCCCACCCCGTAGCGACGCAGCATGCGCACCGCGGGCACGTTCAGCGAGCGCGCCAGGGCTTCGCGGGCAGGCACCGCGCCGCGGTACTCGCGATCGAAATTCTCCGGGCTGTAGCCGCCGTAGTTGGTGGGCAGATCCGGCACCAGGGTGCCCGGCAGGATTTGCCCGGCGTCCAGCATCGAGCCGTACAGCAGCGGTTTGAGCACACTGCCGGTGGAGCGGGGTCGGGCGGCGATGTCGACGGCGGCGCCGTAGGTGAGCGGGTCGCCGTGATTGACGTTGCCCAGGTAGGCGCGCACCGCCATCGCCCGGTGGTCAATCACCACCACCGCCAGGTTGTGCACGCCCTCGCGCCCCAACCGCTGGCCGTGGTGGTCGGCCAGGTTGCGCACCCGCCGCTGCAGGTCCGCGTCCAGGGTGGTGCGCAGCAGCGGCGCGCCGCCCTCGGCGGTGAGGGTGTCGAGCAACCGGGGCGCCAACGACGGCAGCGCCCACACCCGGGGCAACGGCTCCAACCGCGCCAGAGCCAGGTCGTCCCGGTCCAGGGCGCCCTCCCGTTGCAGCGTTTCCAGCAGACGGTCGCGCTTGGCGCGCAGCCGGTCCCGGTCGCGGCCCGGGTGAATCAGCGCCGGGCTGTTGGGCAGCACCGCCAGCAACGCCGCCTCGGCCCAGCTGAGCTGCTCCGGCGGTCGCTGGAAATAGCGCCAGGCGGCGGCGCGCAGGCCCACGGTGTTACCGCCGAAGGGCGCGCGGCTGGCGTACTGGCGAAGGATGTCTTCCTTATCGAGATGCCATTCCAGTTGCAGGGCCAGCACCGCTTCACGGGCTTTTTCGGGGAAGGTGCGCGGCGGATCGTCGCGCAGCAGGCGGGCCAGTTGCATGGTCAGGGTGGAGCCGCCGCTGACCACCCGGCCGGCGGCCAGATTGTCGCGGGCGGCACGCAGCACCGCCAGCGGGTCGACGCCGGGGTGATAGAAGAAGCGCCGGTCCTCGAAGGCGAGCAGCGCTCGCCGGTACTTGTCCGGTACCCGCCGCACGGGCGCGAAACGCCACTGCTGGTCGGCGGCGATGCGCGCCGCCAGCGGCCGGCCCTCCCGGTCCAGCATCAGGGTGGCGTAGTCGGTGGCTGTCAGCGTGGCGGGCAGCGGCGCGAACTGGAGAAACGCCAGCCCGGCCAGCAAGGCCAGGGCGGCGCCAGCCAGCGTCCACCGCCAGCGGCGGCCTGCGAAGCGGCCCTTAATCGCGGATCACCTCCACCCACTGGCCTTCGTTACGGGCACGGATATCGCCCTGATACATGGCTTCCACCTGCCAGCCGGGCAAATAGAAACGGCCCGCGAAGGTGGCGTTCAAGCCCAGGGTGTACTCGCGCGCTTCGCCGGCCGCCAACGAGAAGTAGCTGAGCACCCGGTCGTCGCGAATATCCCGGTAGTCCAACGGCGCCGCCTGCTTATCGCCGGCCAGCCGGCTGTCGGTGATCTGCCAGCCGGACGGAATCACCTGGGTCAGGGCCAGGTTGTCCAGGGCGCGGCCACTGGTATTGATGATACGCACATGAGCCCGGAAGTCGGTGCCCTGCAAAAGGCGCGCTGGGTCCAGAGGGCGGCCGTCCAGGGTCAGGAAGCGTGCCTCAAGGCCGAGGCCCTGGCTGGCGGCCAGCTCCTGGCCCGGCGCCGGGGTGCCACGGGTGGTCACCGAGGCGAACAGGCGGTGTTCGCTGTCGTTGCGCACCGCCAGCACCACGCCCTCGCCCTCCAGCGACAGGCCGTGGCGGAATACCGGTGCCTGGGATTGGATTTCCTGCCAGTCGCCGTCGCCCCGGCGCCATGCGAACCGGTGGCCCTGGCCGGCGTCGCCGGAACCGGCGAAGCGAGCCATGGCCATCAGCGCCCAGGCGGTGCTCTGGGTGGAGTACCACTGCTGGGAGGCAAGCCGGGCGGCGATCGCCTCGGCCTGGCGCCAGGCGCCGTCGCCGTCGCCACGGGCGTCGCGCACCAGCAATTCAATCGCCTGGTCGCGCAGCGCCGAGCCGTAGGTGGGGCCGGGCCGGTCATAGTCCAACGGCGTGTCGGCGGCGGCGATCAGTTCGCCGGCCACGTCGTTGAGGCCCATCCGCTGGTAGGCGGCGGCCAGCAGCCAGCGCGCGGCATGGTAGCCGGGCCGCCGGCTGCCGGTGTCCGCCTGGGCGGACAGCGCTTCACGCAGGCGGTTCTGGGCGCCCACTTCCGGCTCACCGGCCAGCGCCAGGGTATAGAGACGATAGGCCTGAGCGGCCCACTGCCAGGGTTCGTCGCCCGGGTTTCGTCCCAGGCGGCGCTGGTAATCGGCCCAGCGTTCCAGCATGCCGGCGGGCACCACGAAGCCCTGACGGCGCGCTTCCAGTAGGAAGTGGCCGGCGTAGGAGGTGCCCCAATCGTCGGCCACACCGGCACCGGGCCAATAGGCGAAGGCGCCGTCGCCGAGCTGGAAACGGCGCAGCCGTTCAATGGCCGCTTCCACATTGCTCTGGATACGCCCGCGCTGCTCGTCGTCGAGGGTCACCAGCCGGGACAGATACAATTGCGGAAAGGCCGCCGACACGGTTTGCTCCACGCAGCCGTGGGGGTAGCCGAGCAGGTATTCCAGGCGCCGCTCCAGGCCCATGGCGGGCAAGCTGCTCACCGCCAGCCAGCTTTCGTTGGTGCCGGGCAGGCCGTGGGCGCTGTGCCGCTGCGACCAGGTGTCGCCGGCCGCCAGTAAGCGCCCGGCGTCACGCACGGTGGGCGGGTTGGCGGCGCGCACCGGCAGGTGCACGGTCTCGCTGGCGCGGTAGCCCTCGCCCTCGTGGTCGTTGGCGCGGGCCGACACGGTCACCGTGGCGGTGCCGGTGCGGTCGTCGCTTTGCAGGCCCAGCTCGGCGATCTGTTCGCCGCTTTCCTGGAAGTCCAGTTCGGCGCTCTGCTCGCCCGTGTCGTGGCTTAACGATATCGGGCCCTCGACGTCGGCGGATACCGTTACCGTGCCCAGGCCGTCTTCGGCGGCGAACAGGGTCACCGGCAGGGCCAGTGTTTCGCCCGGCCCCAACACCCGGGGCAGCGACGACAGCAGCGTCAACGGTTGGGTGACGGTGACGTTTTGCTCGGCCTCGCCGTAGGCGCGGCCGTCACCGGCCACCACCATGATGCGCACCTGGCCCATATAGGCCGGCAGTTCGATTTCGTGGTCGCCGGTCTCGCCCTTGGCCAGTTGGAAAGGCCCACTGAAACGGACCACCGGCGGGAAGCGGCGGCGCTGTTGTTCGTCGCCCTCGCGGAGGGCGTCGGAGCCACCCAGGGCCAGCAATTGATCCAATTCGCCGCCGTAGGCGCCCACCACCTGATCGAACAGATCCCAGGTGAGCACGCCCAGCGCCTCGCGCTGGTAAAAGGCCTGGTGCGGGCGCGGCGTGGCGAAGTTGGTAATGCCCAGCAGGCCTTCGTCGACCACCGCCAGGGTGTAGGTCATGGGGCGCCCACGGCGCTCGGACACCGCCACCGACAGCGTGCTTTCGGGGCGCACTTCGCTTTCGGCACGGATGTCCGGCAACAGGCGGGTGGCCGGGTCGTCGACCAGCAACGGCGCGATACCATAAAGACGGATCGGCCGGTCGTTATCGCGCTGGGCGTGCGGCTGCAGCAACGCCACATGCACATAGACGTTGGGCGCCATGGCGGCGGTGACCGGCACTTCCAGGGTCAGGGTGTCGCCCTGCTCGCCCGCTTCCAGCCAGTAGTGGTCGAGTACCCGGGCGCCGTTTTCCAGGCTCACCAGCAAGCGGCCCCGGCCGCTGACCGGCACCTGCACGCGGGCGGTGTCGCCCACCTGATAACGCTCCCGGTCGGTGCTCAGCGATAGCCGGGTGGCGGCGTCGCCCTGGGCACCGCGTTCGCCGCTCCAGCCCAGATAAACGGTGCGGCTGGCGCAATGACGGCCGTCGCTCTGACAGACCCGCAGCAGGTGCCGGCCCCATTCATAATCGGCGCCGGCCAGGGTCCACTGGGCGCGCCCCTCGGCGCCCGTGGTGAGGGTATCCTGGCGCAGTTTTTCGGTGTGCGGGTCGCTGATGAAGTTGGTCAGGTTGTCATCGCCACGGTCCCACCACCAGCGCCAGTCGATGCGGTACAGGCTCAGGGTCAGGTCGCGGCCGGCCTCGGGTTTGCCGTTCTGGTCCAGCGTCAGAACGCCGATCTCATGGTCCCGGTCGCGGCCCAGAGCGCCACCCCAGCCGTCGCCTTCCGGGACCCGCAGGCCCACCCAGTGCTGGTAGGGGCGCACCGACACACGGCGCACCTGAGTGCTGTAGTCACCGCTGTTTTCGAACACCCGGGTGGTGAGCGTGGCGGCGGCCATGCCCGGCGGTGTCAGCTCCGGCAGGTCGAGCGGGAAACGCGCGTCGCCCTGGCTGTCGAGTTTGCCTTCAAAAGCGGTGAAGGGTTCCGCGCCGAGGCTGCGGGTGGGGTCATCGAACGCGAAGCCGTCATGGCCTTCGAAGGTGGTGGCGGCGGTGCTCAGTCTTACTTTCACGTCGGCTTTCAGGCCATCGGCGCGGGCGCCGTTGAGCCACTGGCTGTGCAGGGTCACCGGGTTGGCGGTACCGGCTTCCAGGGTGTCGGGCAGGTCCAGCTCAATGCTCAGCCGGTTGGGTTTGATTGCCTCGACCCGCAGCGGGGTGTCGAAGTAGCGCTCGCCGATGCGCGCCACCGCGCGCCAGTTACCGGTGGGAGCGTCCTCGGCGGTGCTCAGGGTGAAGGTGTAGAACTGCCCCACCGGCTCGCTGTTGGTGTATTCGCCCACCTTGTTACCACGCGGGTCGAACCAGTCCAGGGTCAGCGGGTGGTCGTCGGGAATGCGGTTGTCCGGATCGTCGAGGATAAAGGTGAGGTGGATATCGTCGCCCGGGCGCCACACATCCCGCTCGCCGTAGAAAAAGCCTTTAAGGCCGTCGCGTACCCGCACGCCGCCGGTGTTGAATTGATTAGTGGGCAGCGCCTGGTTGCGGGCCAGTTTCAGATAGCCGCGGTCGTCGCCATTGTGGGCCACCAGATAGAACGGTGTGCCGTCCAGGTCGAGTGTGGTTTCGCCGTCGCTGTTGGTGGTGCCCTCGGCGAGTTGCTGGTGCTGGTAATTGTGCACGGTGACGCGCACGCCGCTGGCCGGCGCGTTGCTGTCCAGGTGGGTGGCCACCACGATCAGCCGGTCGTCCTCGCCCTGCTTGGCGATCAGCCCTAGATTGGACGCCAGGAAAGCGCGCGAGGATTCAGCACGCTCGTTGTACTGGTAGTAGGCATCGGCGCAGGGATTGTCCCGCTCCTGCCAGCTCAGGTAGCCGGCGTTGTCGTAGTAGCGGCGCAGGCGGTCGGCGCCGTCGTCCTGGCCCGGCCCTTCGAAATTGTCCGGCAGCTCGGCGGTGCGGCTGGGCCCTTCGCCCTCGCAGCGGTAATCAATGGTGTCGGCGTCGATTTTCAGGGTCAGACGCACCAGGCCGTTGGGGTGGCGGGCCATCAGTTCACTGAGGTCCAGCCGGTAGCGTTGCCAGTCGCCATCGCCGTCCGGCGGCAGGCTCAGGGTCTTTTGCCAAAGATAGCGGCCGTGGCGGGTATCGGCGTAACCGGCGTTGAGATCGTTGTTTTGCAAATAGCCGGCGATGTTGTCGGCGAACACCTCGAACGCCTGCACTTTCACGGCGCTGACGCCGACCGCTTCGAACGGCACGCTGAGGGTCTCGCCGGCGGGCAGAATCACGCCGTCACCGACGAAGCGAACGCCGGGTTTGGCCACCCGCAACACCAGATCCTGGGTGAACTCGCTGTCCAGGCGGGCCCGCGACGCGCTGCGCAGCCCGGCGCCGACGGTCAGGGTCACCGCACCGTCGTCCCCCGCCTGGCCACTGGGGTAGACCAGCAAACGGCTGCCGTCGATGCGGACCCGGGCCGCCTTGCCGTTGACCCGCACCAGCCCGGTGGTGTCCTGGCTGCCCATCAGCGGTTGCGAAAACTGCACCACAATATGCGGCTGCGGATAGCTGGCGGTGCGTGCCGCGGTAACCTGGAACGCACCCTCGGCGGGCACCGGATAGCGCCGCTCGCCGCTTTCTTCCACCGCCAGCGGCTCACCGTCCCAGCGCAGGATCACCGGCGCCGGCTCGCCGTCACGGCGGATGTCGCCGATACGGAAGCCATGGCTGAGGCCGGCGGCGCCGTGGTGCCATTCGATCTCCAGCGGCCGGTCCGCCTGGGTGGCGGTAAGCACCGACTGGACCTGGAGCGGGTCCGCCTGGTCGGCGGTGGTCATTTCGCCGTCCAGGCGCATGCGGCCAGGGGCCTCGTCCACCGGCGCCAGGGCGTCCACGCGCAGGCTCAGTTGCTGGCGCAATACCGTCAGCGACAGGGTCAGCGGCGCCAAGCCGTCGTCGACCCCGGACAGGGCCTGCGGAAACAGCGTCAGGGTCAGGTCCCGGCCCCGCTCCAGCGGCGCCTCGGGGCGAATTTCCAGACGATCCCGGGCGGTGAACACGGCTTTGAAGCCGACCTCCGGCTCCAGGCGGACGACGCCTTCGGCGGCGGCTTCCAGGGCCTCCTCGGCGACCACCGGATGGGTGAAGCGCACCACCAGAGGGGCCTGGGCGCTGACCGCGCCCCGCGGCCAACTGTCCAGGTGGGTACGCCAGCGGCTATCCATCGCCAGCGACTCGGCGCCCTCTTTCGTAGTCGCGGACGTCGGCGGGGACGTCTCGCCGGTGGAGGACTCGGGGCCCGGCTCCTCGGCACTGTCGCAGGCCAGCAGAGACAAGGCCAGAAACAGCACGCCTAAGTGTTTTAATCGCATTCCTTTGACCGCCTTGGGCTTAGTGTTACGAGGGACCTATTGTCGCCGGGGAGGGTGTTGCTGGAAAAGGTAGCACAGTTGCCAAAGGCCGCCCTCCTCACACAAGGTAAAATCATAGCCCAATGCGGCAGCCCCGCGGCTTCATGCCCGGGGGCGGCTGAGTGACGACGGTGAATTATTGGCCAGCGGGGCGTTTGTGAACGGCTGTACAGCTAATGTTTTTGAAATCCGTCACAGACATACTCTCATTCGTCGGCGAGGTCCCATCCGTCGACTAGCGGAGTACTGCTCCGTGATAGCTCTCCCGAGCCAAACGATTCATCGGCGCCCTCTGGGCGCCGTTTTTTTTGACTAGCCGGACCGCAACATAAAGGTCTGGTATTCGAGGCGGCCCATGCTGCGCTGCACCAGCCACAACCCCAGACCCACCGACACCGCCAGCGCCAGCAGGAAGCCGTAGCCGAAAAACTGCGGGCCGAGTCGCAGGCTGATCAGGGTGAAGACCACGTTCAGGACCAGGAACAGGCCGGTGAGCAGCACCAGGATGCGGCGCTGATCCAGGTAACAGAACACATTAATGATGGCCAGGAACACCACCTGAAGCGCGGTGGCCACCAACTGCACGCGCAGCAACGGCAGGTAGAGCTCGGAGATGCCCAGCAAGCCGAAAATATCCCGGGCCACGGTGATCAGCAGCAGCGCGGCGATCGCCTGGATTTTGAGAATCTCGAAGATGCCGACGCGAATGGTGGTGGCCATCTGGTTGCGCATGTCTTCGATGTAGGACAGCGACCCGCCCTCCCGGACAGCGTCGTAGAAGTTGCTGTAATACTCCACGAAGTCGGTTTCCATGCGCACCAGGAACACCGCCATGCCAGGGATCAGGGACAGGTAGGACAGAAACACCGGGATGTCATAGATCAGCGAGGCGCGCAGCGGACCGATCACCGGCGAACCGGTGCTGGCGTCCATCCAGAAAATAAACTTGTCGGCCCAGACGCCGGCGTTGAAGAACAAGCCCACCAGCATCAGGCTGGGGTACAGCCAGCGCTTGTCGAACAGCTCGAACGCCACCGACCGTTTAGACGGATAGCCGCGCAGGATCAGCACCAGCATGCCGCTCAACAGCGCGCTCTGGCCGATCAGATAGCCGAGCAACAGGCCTTCCAAATCAAAGCCGCGCAGCAGGAAGGCGGCCCCCACGGTGATCGCATAGCCGACCCCGTAAAGCAGCACAATGGAGCGGTACTGCTTCATGCCCGACAGGAAAATGGTGGCGATCCAGATGTTGCTGACCACCACGAAACAGGCCACCAGCACGGTGCGGAACAAGACGCTTTGGCCCGGGAACAGGAACAGGGCCGCCAGCAACGCCAACACGCCACTGACTAGCGTCACCAACAGGGTTACGCCGCCGAAGTTGGGCAGGATCATATCCTCGCGCTCTTCGAACAGGCGGTCGGCGCAGAAACGGGTGAACGCCAGTTGCAGGGTACCGGTGAGCACCAGGCTGAAGGCGATGATATAGGTCACCGTAACCTGGAACTGGGTGACCGCCACCGCCGGCGACACCACGCCCAGGCTGATCAGACCGACGATCAGAATGCCGATGATCGACAGCACCCAGGGGCCGGAGCCGATCACGCCGGCATAGGCGTAGGCGCGCAGCAGGCCCAGCAGAGTGTCCTGGCGCAGCAGTTTTCGGAGCTCGAAACCGATCCCAGCCATTAGCGCGCCTCCCCGTCATTCAGCAGTGATTGATAGAGCGCGCGGTAGGACGCGAACATCCGCTCCTGGGTGTAGTAGGCTTCGGCGCGCTGGATGCCGGCTTGCTGGGCGGCGCGCCAGCGCTCCGGGTCACGCAGCAAACCGGCCACCGCCCGACCCAGGGCTTCCGGGTTGGCGATGCCCACCACTTCGCCGGCGCTGCCCAGGGCGCGGTCTTCCTCGTCCAGACCTTCGATCAATTGCCGGCAGGAACCGACGTCGGTGGACACCGCCGGTACGCCGGCGGCGAAGCCTTCCAGCAGCACCAGCGGCAAGGCCTCGCTGATCGAACTGAGCACGATCACGCCGACCTTGGGCAACAGGTCGGCGATGTTCTGGAAACCCAGAAAGTGCACGTGGTCGTCCAGTTGCAGGCTGTGGATCAGCGCCCGGCATTCCGCCGCGTATTCCGGGTCTTCGTCCTCCGGCCCGGCGATCCAGCCCTGCGCTTCGGGCATCAGATTGGCGACGGTGCGCATGGCGCGCAGGAAGGTTTTCACGTCCTTGATCGGTACCACCCGCCCGATCAGACAGGCCACCGGCGGAATCTCCTCGTTGCGGCGGGCACGCACCTCACGCATCGCCGTCAGGTTGATGCCGTTGGGAATGTTTAGGGTGCGCTGCGGCGGGGCGCCGTCCTCGACCTGACGCAGCCGGTTGTTCTCATACAGGGCGACGATACGGTCGGAGGCCTGGTAACACTCGCGGCCCAGTTCCTGGAAAAAGCGAATCCACTTTTCGCGGAAGTAAGCCATCTCGGTGTTGTTCTTCTCCACCATGCTGCGGTTATCGGTGATCCATTCGCTTTGAAACAGATCGATCCGCCGCTCCTTGGTATAAATACCGTGCTCGGAGAGCAGCAGGGGCCGACCGGTCTGGTGTTTGAGCATGGCGCCCAGAAAGCCCGCGTAACCGGTGGAAACGGTGTGGTAAAGCCGGGCCGGTATCAGATCGTCGGCGATTCGCTTGAGCACCCAGATCGGCGCATGCATGGTGCGTACGGTCCAGAAATAATCGACGAAGGATGGGTCGCGGCTATGGCGGCGGTAGTGGTCGGTGATCAGGTCCCAGCTGGCGCGACTGTGCAGGAAAGCGCTCTCACAGAGCCCCTGGCCGTCGCCGAGCTGGTCCACCAGTTCCGCGAACAGCCGGTTACGGCTGTCGCTGACCCGCCCGCTGCTGAGCATGCGATGGAACTGGTCCACTTTGTCGAAGGCGACACGGTCGCCGTCATGGGCTTTGTGCTCCGCGCCATCGCCGGGCTGGTGCAAATAGTGCACTTCCAGATGCACCACATTGTCCGGCAGTGTGTATTTCATTTCGCCGTAGTCCTCGGCCCGGCTGCCAACGAAACAGCAGGCAAAACGGTACTCGGGAAAGCCACGAATGATTTGGTTGACCCAGCTGGACACGCCGCCGCTTACATAGGGAAAAGTCCCCTCCAGCAGCAGGCAGATATCCGCACTGTCGGCGCGTGGCGGAGTCATACCGGTCTCCAGTAATGAACGGCCTTGGACAGGGCGGTGAAGTTGGTATCGTGGGCAATCTGAACCATCAGTTGCCGCACCTCGGAGAACTGGCCCCTCCAGAGCGCCAATTCGGCCAGCCATGGATTGACGCGCGACGGCGGCAGACCCAGCAGCACACAGAAACGAAAACTTTTCTCCGCTTCAACCAGTTCACCGTTAGTCAGCAGTATGCGACCGCGCAACAGCCACATGCCGGCGTCATCCGGTTTTTCGGTGAGCGCGCGGTCCACGTAGAGGAATGATTGCCGTAACGCCAGCTCACGGATATCACCCTGAACCAGATCCTGGTAAGCGAGCTCCCAGTAGAGTTCCGCCAGGCTCCGGAACAGCCGGTAACTGCGCGCGGCGGTGGCGGTTTCGAGCAGCCGCATGGCCCGGTCGATCTGCCGGGTAATCTGTTTTTCTTTTTGGTCGAGAATGCCATAGGCGACGAGGCGCACGTCATCCGCGTCAGCGCCCAGCACTTCCCGTAACACCGCGCCGGTGAAGCGTGTGGGCATGTCACGTACCGCCAGCATGCCCTGAAGGCGCAGCTCCATGGGCGTATCCGCTCCAGTCAGCAAGGAACGCAGATCTTCCTGCCGGAAACCGTTACCGCTGGGTGCCGGCACCGGCGTAAAAGAAGGTGTGTGCACCATGATGAACGGCTCTTCCCGTGGCACCGACGGCAATGCGTAGCCGATAGCCACTCCGATCAGCATGGCCACCAACCCTACCAGCGGCACGAACAACACCAGCAAAAACAACAGCAGCTGGGTCGACCACACCGGCTTCCGATAGTGACGTGGGAGCAACCCCCAAACCCCTCTCGCCATCATCAACGCGGCCAGAGTATGCAGCGACAGATAAGCCAGCAGCCCCCAGCGGCTGTCGGCACCACTGATCATCAGATACAGGGACCCGATCTCGAGGAGAAACGCGTAGGCCAGAAAGCGGATACTAGCGAACATGATCCACCCCGAGGAGCTCGGCGATTTGATCCAGCGGCGGGCCGCCGTCCAGCCGACAGTGCGAGTACGTGAGGCCGGCCTGTTGCAGATCGGAGAAAGCGTAATCGTCCTGCAGCATCTTTTCGGTGCGTCGCATATAGCTTTCAAACCCGGAGTCGCCGGTCATCGGCATTAAAAGCACCACGTCGGCGTGCCCCCGATCCACCCACCAGTAGCTGTCCAGGTTGCGCCGCCCGCGCTGCAGCGTTTCCACGATCTGACGGGCCTGCATGCTACGATCCGCGCTCAAACGCACCAGGGTGGTATCCACCTTGCGCTCTTTGGCCAGGCCGTTGAGCGCGATCAGTTCACCGCCGAACTCCGGCGGCATATTGGGCCAGACCTTGCACAGATCGTTGACTTGCGGGCCGTGCCGAACCGTGTCCGCGTAGAATTTCAGCAGTACGTTGCACAACTGAAGGTTCTCCTGGTTGATGGAGAGGAATGGCATCCGTTCCACCACCAGCAAGCCGATTAACTGGTCGGCACTGTTCATGACCGGCGCGCACACCCAGTAAAAACCGGTGTAAGCGGTGTCCGTGTCACGCATCTGCACATGGCTCATGGCATGGTTTTCAAGCGCGAATTTCAGCAGGGCGTCGTCCTGATTCAACGGCTGGTTCTCGCCCAGAGTCGCCACCGGGCTCGGGTCCAGAGCACCTTTGTGACAGCGGTACAAGGCGGCACGCTGTAACTGGCAGTACTCGGCGAGCAAGTTGAGAACGTCTTCGCCGGCCGGCAACTCCGGGTCCTGGTCCTCTTGGGTCATCACGTCACGCAAGCGAAACAGCGCGTCACGCACGGTGTAGGGACGCATCAAGAGGTTTTCTTCCAGGCGGTCGTGGGAGAGCCGCAACACCACATGCCGTTGCGTCAGGCTTATCAGGCGCTCTTCCACATAGGCCGCGCGGCTCTCCGCGCGTTGCAGACGCACCCGCCACATATCGGCGAATTCGCCCGCGACCAACACGATCACCAGGCCCCCCAGGTAGGTGTACTCGGGAAAGGCCAATCCCGGATAGAGCCCGGCGGCGCGGAACAGGAACCAGGCCAGCAGCAACGTCAACATCGCCGCGCTGCCCAGCAGAGAGCCGTAGCGCAACGCCACCACGATGGGTATCAGCAACGTCCAGCGCAGGCTGCCGGTGAACAGTAACGGATCGTCGGGACGCACCAGCAGCCCCACCGTCACCGCCAGCACCACCAGCACGGGGGCCTCGATCCAGGCCATCAGACCGTGTCGGGCCGGCGCCAGCCAGCGCGCTACGCGGTTGTCGCCCAGATGACCCAGCATCAGTCGACCACCGGCGCCAACAGATCATCAATCACCCGTTGGCCGGTTTCGCTGAGCGATTGTCGCGCCCAGCCGGCGCGGGCGCCGGTGCCGCTGTAGACCACTTTGCCGGCGGCGTCGCGGATCTCGATCATCACGCCGATCGCGGGTTCACCGTCGATGCCGGTCTTATAGCGCCATTCATGGACCACCCCGGACACCACATAGTCGCCACCCTGGGCGGCGGCCCACTGCCGCATGGCCTCGCGGCTGGCCTGGGAGGCGGCCTCGAACAGCACGCCCTGATCGTCGTCCGCCTGGTAGGCCTCAACGCGCGCCACGCCGTGTTCGGCGAGCACCGCCTCGACGATCGCCTGGGCGGCGAACCCGGCCTGCGGTGTGGTGGTGCGATTGACCAGCGGCAGCACCAGCCATTCAGCATCAGCGCTCAACGTCACATCCGATGTGCCGCGGATATGGGTGGCGCAGCCGGCCAGCAACAACAGGCCGGCGCACAGGGCGATCAATGAAACTCTCATGGCTGTCTCCTAATAATAAAACCGATAATCCAGACCGAGACGCTGGCTGTCTTCCTCGGCGCCGCCGGTATTCAGGCTGCGCTCCAGGTAGAGTCGCCAGGCGTCCCGCCCCAGTAGCGGCCCTTGCAAGCCGACCCGGGCGGTGAAGCCCTGGCCGGAAATACTGTTCTGGACCATACCCAGCTCGCCCCAGCCTTGCAGACGGTGGGCGCGGGTGTGCGGTTCGGGCAGACCGAACAGCAATGATATCTCGCTCTCGTAATAGTCTTCGGGCACGGCGGCGATGTTGTCGGGCTGCATCACGTCGATCTCCGCCCCCAGTGGGCGCTGGTCATCGAACCGGCCACGGCTGTGACGCAGACGCACACCCGGGGAGAAACGCGACAACCAAGGACGCCATGTGACCTGGGCGCTGATCAGATTGCCCTGGCCCAAGGGGTCCTGGTCCAGGCTTTCATAATCGTAGCCGGACCAGGACACACTGGTGCGCCAGTTGGAGGCCGGGGTCCAATAGAGTTCCAGTTGCTGGCCGGTGCGCTGACCACCGAGCAGCAACTGCGAGGTCTCGTCGCTGGCGGCCTGCCACTGATACGACCACAGCCAGCCCCAACGGGCCCCCGGCCGCCCTTCCAGTGTCACCGCCAGGTCGGTATTGCGGTAGCCGAACAGGCTGCGCTGACCGACGCGCAGGCGAGCGTCCAGCCGCTCACCCCGGCGCGCCAGCGCCACTCCGTAGCGTTGCTCGGTTTCGTTGACCGCGAGCAGACTACTGTCGTTGCTGGTGAAACGGCGCCGGCGCAGGTCCAGATCCAGGCTCCAGCGCTCTTTGAACGGCAGCGTCTGGGTGACTGCCAGACTGCCGACCTCAAGAGCGCCCAGGCGCCGTTGCTCGGTGGCCAGGGCGATGTTTTGCGCGGCGGACAACAGCAACGTTTCCTGCTGTGGATTGCTGTCGGCCAGCGCCGGGGCATGACGCTGCTGTTCGGCAAGCTGCGCCGCCGCTCGCCGGTCGCGGCCAAGCATGGTGTCCGCCTGCAACCGCTCGCCGGCGGTAAGCCGGTCCCCGTGCTGGTCGCGCAGCTCCGCCACCTGTGCGTAGTCGCTGTCGAGCATGGCGCGGCTGAGCCGCGAGCCGGCGTCCGTCTGGTTGGCGGCGCGCAAATACCAAAGCCGGGCCAGCTCCGGGGCATTGATGCCGATCGCCCATTGCGCCAGCCATTCGGCGCGCTGATCGCGCTGCGACGCCGGCGTGCGCGCCAGTTCGCGTTGCTGAAAACGCAACTGTTGATCGCCGCCGGCGAAGCGCAACACCAGCGCCGAGCGCATGCCTTCATAGAGCGCCTGGTCGGCGGCGTCGACCTGCTCCGGCGGGTGCCGCCAGAGGTCCCGCAGTACCGGCCAGGCCTGGTTTTCGTGGCCGGCGGCCAACAGCGTTTGCGCATAAGCCCAGCGGCGCTGCCAGTCGTCGCGGTTGTCCACCAACATGCGTGTTTCATAGCGCAGTGCCCGTACCGGGCGATCCAGCGCCATGTAGGCGGCGGCCAACGGCGGCCAGAACCGGCGCTGATCGCGCAGTGCCGGCTCCCAGCGACGCACCGTTTCCGCGAGCGCGGTGTCGTCATCCAACGTGATCAGCAACCACAGCCAGGCGAGACGTGTCTCGCGGTCGTCCGGTGCCAGGGCCAGAGCCCGCGCCAGGGTGTCACGGGCGCCGTGCGGGTCGCCACCGTTATACAGGTAAGTGGCATACAGCCGCAGAAACTCGGGTTGGCGCTGAAACGCGCTCCACTGCTCCGCTGTCAGCGTATCGAAGAACGCGGTGAGCGCGGCCCGGTCATCGTCGCTCTGATACTGATACAGCATCCCCAACGCGAATTGCGGCTCGCCGCTGCGGCGCCAGAGCGCCCGGTAGATGGCGGTCAACCGCTGCGGCGCCCGGTATCGGGCCAGGGTCAGATAGCGGTAGCCCTCGGGGCGGGTCAGGTCACCGGCTTCGGTGAGCCGCCGCAGATGCGCCAGCGCCGCGTCCCAGTCGCCCAGGTCGGAGGCCATCAGCGCCAGGCGTCGGGTCAGGCGGGGGTCGTACTCCAGCGTCGCCGCCTCTTCCTGCAAACGCTGGTAGGCGCTTTGACGGTCGCCGCGCAGCCAGGCCAGGTCGGCGGCGCGCGATGCCATCTCCGGGTCCGCGCCGTAGCGGTCCATGTAGTCGTGGTAATAGCGGATCGCCCGTTGATCGGCGCCGATGTTCTCCGCCAGGCGCTGCATGTCGCGCAGCAGGGCCGGGCTGGGGTGGCGCTGGTACCACTGGGTCAGAAAGGCGAGGCCTTCGTCGGCGCGGCCCAGGCTTTCGTATTCCGCGGCCACCGCGCCGATAAGCTGCTCGTTGGTGGGCTGGCGTTCCAGCAGGCGCCGGCGCGCCTTAAGTACCAGCTCGTCGTTAAAGGTGAGCGGCGCCAGGCGCAGCACCTGGTTCCAGGCGTGGTCATCGTTGTGCCGCTCGGCAAGCCGCTGCCAAGCGGCGAGCGCCGCTTCGGCGTCGCCTTGCCAGCCGGCGACAGTGGCCAGCCTTTCCAGCCAGCGGCGGTCGTTGGGGCGCCAGTACAGTGCGTTTTCCGCCACTTCACGGGCGCGCGCCAGGCTGCCCGCCGCCACCAGCACCTGGTAGCCCTCGTTATAGTAGCGCTCGTCATAGGGCGCCGCCGGCGGCTCGGCCACCGCCTGCACCGACAGCCCCAGCGCCACCGGCACTAGCCAGAACCGCCTCATGGCGCCGTCCCCGCCGGCTCGTTGGGGACCACGCGATCACGCAGACGCAACAACAGGGAGGCGTAATACTCCGCGCGCTCCACGTTACCGGCGGCTTGGGCCAGTTTCATCAACCGGAACAGCACTTCGTTATTGCCGAGGAAGGGCCGCTCATGGCGCTGCGCCTCGCGCAGCGCCTGGTCCAGATAGCCGCCCGCCTGCAAGGTGGCCAGGGCGGTGAGAAAATCCTTGCGGGCGCCCGCCGTGCCCGGATGAGCCTGCATGGCGAGCAGGAATTGCCGCGCCGCTTCCGGGTAACGCCCGTGGGCCAGCAAGGCATCACCGGCGCGCCGGTACCAGTCGGCCGGATTACCCTGGCGTTCCGCCAGCCGATGATAGGCCGCCACGGCGCGGTCGAGTTGATCCAGAATCAGCGCCATGTCCGCGTAGCTTTCCAGCTTCCGGTCCTCCAGGTCCGCCGGGCGCAGCGCCGCCAGGGCGGTCAAAGCCCGCCGGCGCAGCGGGCTTTGCTCACGTTGCTCGGGGCGCACGGCCATCAGCGCCACGAACGGCATGCGGGCATCCAGCCAGCGTTGCTGCTGAAGAAAGCGATCCCGTTCGGCGTTGACCGCTACGTAGTCCAGTTGCGTCTGGGCCTCGTCAAAGCGGCCCAATTCGATCAGTTCTTCCGCGAGCAGCAACCGCAGTGGAAAATCATTCGGCTGCGCTCTGAGCCAGGCGTTGGAATAAGACAAGGACACCGCGTCCACGCGCGCCGTGCGCAGGCTTTCGGACAGACCGCGTGGAAAAATCAGCCAGCACACCACAACCACCATCACGCCCAGCGCCAGCAGCTCGGCGGTGGTAATCACCGCGCGGCGTTCAGGCGCCGCAATCGAGTCTGAGCGCTCTGAGCTCACGTTGCTCGCTCCTGTACTGATAACGATCGCCGTCGCGAGCCACCGGCGTCAGTCGACTTTCGTCTTGGCGCAATTCGCAGCCGGGCGGCTGCACCAGGGTAAACGCCAAAGGCACCCACCCGCGTAGACTGAATTCGACGCCGCCGTCGACGCGACGCCACGCCAGCAGACGGCCGTTGGCCTCCCAGAGCGCCGGCGTCTTGCCCGTTCCGGTGCCGCCGCCGGCCTGCCAGCGTGCCGGGCCGCCGGTGAGGTGCAGGTAGGTGCCGCTGTCACCCCGGTGAACCCCGGCCAGGCCGTCACTGCTGTCGAGAGCCGGCGCCGCCAGACCCTCGGGCAGGCGCAGGGTACGCAGAGCGTCACTGCCTCGCACGACCCAGGTATCGCCGTCCCGGGCGATAACGATGTCATTGAAGTTCAGCACCTTGCGCGCGTATTCACTGGCGAAAATCGGGTGCAGCGGCTGCGCCAACGCCCAGTCATAGACCCGGCGCAAGGATTCCAGCGAGGCGTTCTTGCTGGCGATATAGGTGTGGTAGTAAATATCCACCGGTTTGAAACGAATCGGCGTGTTGGTCAGTTTGAACGTCTCGATCACCCGCTCGAAGCCGTAAAACGGCCCACTCCAATTGCCGGTATAAATATTTTCGTTCTGATTGGGTGCGTACACCTGATACTCGTCGCCCTTGGGCAGACCGATGCCTTTGATCAGCGTCCAGGTGCGGTTGCTTTCGGTGATCGTGGTGTCACTGCCGTTCATGTTCAGCAGGCCGCCCTTGCGGGCGACTTCCAGCGCCTCCTCGGTGGGCATGGTGTCGCCACTCCAGAGCACCATTTGCACGTCCTTGCCCGGCGGCAGCAATTTTTCCTCGATGTAGCGGGCGGAGCCAATAATCTCTCTGCGCAGGTCAAACTGGTAGTCGGGCACGTCCAGCCGCAGGTCGCCCCGGGACCCTTTTATCCGCTGCGGATACCGTTGCGCCTCGTACCAGAAAAACGGGTGCGAAAAGGTGTGGGTGGCCGCTTCCACGTGGTCCAGCAGGAACATGCGTTGGGCGATATCTTCCAGTTCCTTGCTCCGCTCCGGGTAGAGGCCGGTGTCCGCCACTTCACCCTCGATCACGGACAAGGTGGTGGGCACCCGATAACGCTTGAGGATTTCCTGCTGCAGCACTTCCGCGGCCGCCTGGCCGCGATACCCTTCCACTTCCGCCAGGCTGGGAAAGCCATCGCCGTCGATGTGCACCATCATTAGCCGCCGGCCGTTTTCGGTGGTCACGTCGGGCACCGGCATGGCGGGCAGCTTGAGCGCCTCACGCAGAAAGACCAGGGGATTCAGCATCCAGCGGTCGGTGATCTCCTCGCTGCGCACGCCGGGGAGAATCGAGCGCACCACGAAGGGGTCGAAGGCGAAGCCGCCCCAATCGGTGATCGCCACCGGCGTGTACTGATTGCCGTCGGCGCTGACACTCAACCAGGGCCGGGCGTCGTCGATGGCCACCGGCTGGGCCAGCGCGATCAACGCCGGCAGAGGCGCTTCGAAACCCATCAGCGGGTGGGCGGTGTCGACCCGGGGCAGTGAACGCGGCGCTGGCGGCGTGCTGAAGCCGAGCCGTCGGCCCACCGGCCCGGTAACGTCCAGCGGCGGCGCGGCAAACATCGCCACCGGTACTCCGGCGTCCACCTGCCGACCCAGCCAGGCGGCGAATTCCGGGCGGTGCGGCCGGTCGTTCTCCAGCCAGGTGATAATGCCGGCGTAGCGACCGGTGAGCGTGCCGGCGGGCATTGGCGAATCGATCGCGCGGATGTCCGGCACCAGGCCGAGAAATTGTGCCGGCATCAGACCGTAGCGGATCAGGTTGGACTCTTCCCAACGCTCACCGGCGGGGGTGTCATGAATCATCAGCACCCGACGCGGCAGCACCTCGAGGGCGCCCACGCCCAGCATGTCCAGAGCCGGATTGCTGACCCAGGGAATGACGCCCCGGGCGCCGATTTTTTCCGCCAGCTCGCGGGCCTGGTCACGGGCTCCGGGCGGCGCGTAGTCGATGGCGATGGTGGCGATGCCGTAGTTTTCCCGCACCTCCCGGAAACGATCGAGCAGCCACTGGCGGTCGTCGTCCGACACCGCCTGATAGCGCTGCTCGGAGGGCAGCCAGCGTTGAAATAGAGATTCCGCCGCCACCGCGTCGACGTATTGGTGCACTTTGGGGAGCAGTTCGAAACCGCGGTTGAGTACCAACCGCACACCCGGAAAACGTTTCGCCGCCTGCTTGATCAGGGTCTGCAGACCACGCCGCTGGACCTCTCGTTGCGCGTCGGTGGTGGCCGCCAGTTGGTAACTGTCCAGGGTGTCGAGGAAAAAGCCCCGGTAGCCCTGCTCGTACAACGGACGCAGCAGGTTGTCGAGCAGGTAATCACGCAGCGCCGGGTTGCTCAGGTCCAGGACCCAGGTGCCCCAGTCCGGGTTGTCGCCAAGCACCCATTGCGGTTCCACGCCGGCGGCGTAGTCGCGCGATGGCAACACTTCGCCGATGCTTACATATGCATAGAATTGTGCAACCTTGTCGGCGGGCGGCGAGTCGCTCTGGGCCGGTTCCACCACTGCGATATCAAAGACGGAAAGCTCGTTCCAAGGAATGTCCGGACCGTAATAAAACGCGGCGGAAGAAGGGTTTGCCCGGGCGGTTACCGAAATGCAGAAACACAACAGAAATACGGCAACACGCACCAAAGTGAACATCCCAGTTAGCGTTATTAGAACTGACCAAGGTGCCACCGCGTGCGGAAACAGGCAAGCCAGGCAACAATTATCACCGACGAGAGCACGCCCGTCGCAGAGATTTTACAAAGACGTCAAGGCCTTCACGTGGCACTCACAGCAGGCGGCTGTTCTTGCCGAACTGGCTGCGCAGGAACGCCATCTGGTCGCCGCGGATGCGGTGGCTGTTAATCAGCGCCAGATATTCCGCCATATTCGGTACATAGGGCAGCGCCAGCAGTTCCATATTGATCTCTTCCGGCAGGCGGTCGCCCTTATGCTGATTGCAGCGTCGGCAGGCGGCGACCACATTAAGCCAGTTGTCCTTGCCGCCCCGGGAGGTGGGGCGGATATGGTCGCGGGTGAGCAGGGCCTCCGGGTAGGATTTGCCGCAATACAGACAGAGATGCTGGTCGCGGCGGAACAGGGCGCGGTTAGTGAGCGGCGGCCGGGTGCGGCGGCGCGGGCTGGCGATGCCGTCGCAGGCGATAATGGAGTGCAGGGACAGCCGTGACCGGTCGCCGGTGAGGCGGCACATGCCGCCGCGCAGGTTGTAAATCACGTCGCCCAGGGTCCAGGTGACCAGCCCCCGTGCGTAGAGCACCGCGGCGGCCTGCCAATCCAGCCACTCCACCGGCGTGCCCGCCTTGTCCAACCGCAAAATACGCTCACTCATAGGCACCTTCGCCTGTTCCGACGTTTTCTTCCGCGCTCCGCGGAGTCATGAAAGTCTTTAAGCGTGACGATTCTGCGACAGGGGGCGGGCGGCGGTGAAAAAAGGCACCGGCGCCAGGCCTCGAAAGCACGCGCCGGTGGGTGGCGCGGGTACTGTCCTGATCTCTGATTAATCGACCCCGGCCGGCTAATCAGAAAGCAGGTAAAGAAAAACGGCTGCCTGAATAATAAACAGCCTTAATC
>DASUNW010000041.1:0-13766 GCA_036276955.1 Alcanivorax sp.
GGGCGCGGTGCGGGTGCTTTCCAGCAGCACCGCGCCCCGGTCGGTGAGCTGGTGGTTGAGCGGCATGCCGGTGAGGTGGGCGCCCACCACCGCGACGGTGACCATGCCGTCGTCGCTGCCGGCGGCGGGCCCTTGCGGGGACGGCAGCGCAGTGTCGGTGGCGCCGGCCTTCCAGGGGCGGTGGTGCTGCCAGCGGCGGCCGAACTCGGCCAGGGCGCCGTCCTGCCAGGCGCCGCCGATCAAGGTGATGCCCACCGGCAGGCCGTCGTCGCGGAAGCCGCCGGGCAGAGCCAGGGCGCACATATCGAGCAGATTGACGAAGTTGGTCCAGGTGCCGAGCTGGCTGTTGAGCTTGACCGGTTCCTCGGCCACCGCCGCCCGGGTATAGATGCCCGGCGTGGAGGGCACCACCAGGGCGTCCACCTTGGCCATCAGTTGATCGGCTTCGCGGCGCAGGTCGGCCAGGCGATACTGGGCGCGGAAGCCGTCGGCGGCGCTCATCTCCTTGGCGGGCAGAATCACATCGCGGATCACCGGCAGCAGCGCGTCTTTCTCAAGCAACGGCTCGGCGACCGTATAGCGTTCGGCGACCCAGGGGCCCTGGTAAAGCAGCTCGGCGGTTTCGCGCAGCACGCCGGTATCGAGCGGAATCAGTTCGGCGATTTCCGCCAGCTCTTCCAGGTGACGCTGCCAGGCGGCGGCGGCGCGCTGGTCGCCGAACCAGGGCGTTTCTTTCGGTATACCCAGGCGCGGTCGCTCCGGCAGGGCCGAGGGCAGCGGCTGCGGCGCCGGACGCGCGTAGCCGTCCAGTTCGTCGTAGCCACGGAACAGGTCGTAGACGTTGTGCGCGTCTTCCACGCTGAGCGCGAACACGCTGATGCAGTCCAGGGTGCGGCAGGCGGGCACCACGCCACGGGTGCTCATGCTGCCCTTGGTGGGCTTAAGGCCCACGGTGTTGGTGAACGCCGCCGGCACCCGCCCGGAGCCGGCGGTGTCTGTGCCCAGGGCGAACGGCACCAGGCCCAGGCTGACGACCGCCGCCGAACCGGCGCTGGAGCCGCCGGAGATATAGTCCGGGTTGAACGGGTTGGGTACTTCACCATAAGGAGAGCGCACGCCCACCAGGCCGGTGGCCAGCTGATCCAGATTGGTCTTGCCGACCAGAATGGCGCCGGCGTCGAGCAGCGCCTGCACCGCCGGCGCGGTGTCCTTGGCGGTGTAGGTGTAGGCGGGGCAGGCGGCGGTGGTGGGCAGGCTGCCCACGTCGATGTTGTCCTTGACCGCGAAGGGCACGCCGTAGAGCGGCAGGCTGGGATCGCTGAGGCGCTCCGCCTGGGCCAGCAGGCCGGCTTCGTCCAGCAGGTGGATCCAGAGGGCCCGCTCGCTGTCCTGCAGCTGAACGGAAAGCGCTTTCATGGCCGATACCGGAGTGACGTTCTTGTTCCGGTAGGCGGTGCGCCATTGATCGATGGTCCAGCCAAGCACGATCGCATACCTCGTTGTATATCAGTGGGTATGTCGATCAGTGCAAGGCGGGTGCCAGCACGCTGTTCAGGTCCCAAGGGACTGAATAGAAAGGGCTTTTACAGGCGGGGGGGGGAACGGGCGCGGAGCGCGCGAAAGGCTGCGTGTGCGTTCTTATGGGGCACTTGCGCGATTGTTGTGCGCCGCCGCTCCGTGCAGGCGCCATGAACGTATGGCGTCGGCACGGAGCACGGCAGGAGGTCAGTCTTCCAGGGTGGTAACGGGCTCCCAGATGCCCTCGGTGACCTTGGAAAGAATGATGTCATTGCCGGCACGGTGGTTGGTTTCGCTCATTTTGATATCCACGCCGGTGACCGGGTCGCTGAAGTCCAGGGATTCCATGGCGGCCAGGAACGATTCGGTGGTCAGATCCGGGCCCGCCTTGCGCAGGGCTTCGATGGTCACCATGGCGCCAATGCGGCCCAGAACCGCGCCGCCGCTGGGTATCGAGCCATACTGTTGCTCGTACTCATCGGCCCACTCCTTTGCTGCGGGCACTTCTTGCATGCGGCTGACAATATCCTGCCAGGGAGATACCCCATAGAGGCCTTCAGTGACCCCGCCGGGCGCGGCGGCGACCGCGGAATGGAAGCCGGCCTGGGAGACCAGGAACTTCACATCGTTCCAGCCCATTTGTTTGGCTGTGGCTACCACCGTTATGATCGGCCGGACCGGCAGCGCCACGCCAACCAGCTCACAGCCGGCGTCGCGCAGCCGCGCGAGGGTGCCTGTGAAGTCACTTTCGTCGGGGCGGTGCGAACTGCTCTCCACCAAGGTCACGGAATCCTTGGCCTTGGCGGCATCCGCCATCGCCTGGTTCACTTCTTCACCGAAGTCCGAGGGGATGTACATTACGCAGACTTTCTCAATATCGTATTCATCGATCATCCAGTTGGCGCCTTTGAGCACGCCCTCGTAGTAACTGGGACCGAACACGAAGCGATGAGAGAAGTTCCCTTCACTCTCCATTTGCCGGGACAGAGCCAGCGGCAAAATGCTGGGTACATTGTTGCTGTCCATCAACGGGAAAGCCGCCAGGTTATGCGGCGTGCCCAGGCTCATCAGCATAGCGAATACCTTATCTCTGGTGATCAACTTATTGATGGCCTGGGTGGCTTTGGGAACCTGATAGGCATGGTCTTCGACAATATAGCGGATCTGGCGGCCATGGATGCCGCCGTTGGCGTTGACTTCCTCGAACATATCCTTGGCGACCTGAACCGCCGGTACCGAGAATGCGGCAAATACGCCGGACAGATCGTGCATGCCACCCAGTTTGATTTCGGTATCAGTAACACCGCGGACGTTTTCGGTTGCCTTTTTCTCTTCCTTGGGGTCGCTGCAACCCATCAGGCTGACAGTCACCAGGGCAACGAGACAGAGCTTCTTCATGATGCACTCTCCTTGGGTATGCGGAATCAATACATAGAATCTATAAGGTGTTTGTGTTTTTTCTCCACCAAAGATCGTTTCAACTTCATGGTGGCGGTCAGCTCCTCATCCTCGGCGGTGAGCAGCACATCGATCAGGCGGAAATACTTGATCCGTTCCACCTGGGCGAATTGTTTATTCACTTCATCGACAATGCCGCCGATCAAGTCCAGCACCTCCTTGGCGCGACACAGGGAAGCAAAGTTGGAGAACGGCACCTGGCGGTCCTGGGCATACTTTTCCACGTTCTCCTGGTCGATCATGATCAGGCAGGTCAGATACTTGCGCTGGTCTCCGATCACCACGGCGTCGGAAATGTAGGGCGAGAATTTGAGGCGGCTTTCGATTTCAGCGGGGGTGATATTCTTGCCGCCTGCAGTGATGATGATGTCCTTGAGGCGGCCGGTGATGGTGAGCATGCCGTCTTCCACGCGGCCCACGTCGCCGGTGTGCAGCCAGCCGTCGCGGATGTCCTCGGCGGTTTTTTCCGGCTTGCGCCAGTAGCCGGCGAACACATGCCCGCCGCGCACCAGCACTTCGCCGTTGTCAGCGATGCGCACCTCGGTGCCGGGCAGGGGTTCGCCGACGCTGCCCACTTTCTCCCGGTCGCGGCTGTTGAGTGACACCACGCCGGTGGTTTCGGTCATGCCGTAGCCTTCGTACAGGGGCACGCCCAGCGCCTGGAACCAGCGGATCTGATCCGGCGAGATGGGTGCGGCGCCGGTGGTGCCCCGGCGCAGGCGGGCCATGCCGATCAGGTCGCGGACATTGCGCAGCACCAGCAGGTTCCAGAACTGGTAACGCAGCCAGTTCATCGGTGAGCGCTGGCGCTCGCAATGCCAGGCCTGCCCGGCCGCCAGGGCGCGGTCGAAGCACCAGCGGCCGAAGCCGGTGCCTTCGTCGCGCAGGGTCATCAGCGAGCTGTAGATCTTTTCCCACAAACGCGGCACGGCCGCGAAGGTGTTGGGCGACACTTCGCGCAGATTCTCGAACACGGTTTCGGGGCTTTCCGCGAAGTTGACGGTGCAGCCTTTGTAGATCGGTACTTCCACCGAGACCAGGCGCTCGAGAATATGACACAGCGGCAAGAAGCAGAGCTGGTCGTCTTGCTCCCGGGCTTCCAGCAGCGCTTCGCCGGCGGCCAGCTGGAACAGCACGTTCTGGTGGCTGATCATGGCGCCCTTGGGCGCGCCCGTGGTGCCGGAGGTGTAGATCAGCATGCGGATATCGTCCGGCCGGCTCTGCTCAATGCTGGCGCTGAATTGTTGTTCCGCATCGGCGATGCTGTTACCCAGCTCGTAAAGTTCGTCCAGGAACACCACCATGGGGTCCTGGAAATCCCGCAGGCCCTTGCGGTCGAACACGATCACCTTCTTCAGGGTCGGCACCTGGTCGCGTACGGTCAGGTATTTATCGAGCTGTTCGTCGTTTTCCACGAACAAGAAGGCGGAGCCGCTGTCATTGACCAAGTAGGCGAGCTGCTCGGCGCTGTCGGTGGTGTAGACCCCGTTGCTGATGCCGCCCGCACCGGCGATGCCCAGATCACAGTAGAGCCACTCCTTGTTATCTTCGCTGAGGATGGACACCGGCTGGCCCCGTTCCAGGCCCAGCGACAACAACGCCACGCCGATGGCTCGGGCGTTTTCGTAATAGTCCCGCCAGCTGTAGCTCTGCCAGATGCCCAGATCCTTTTCGCGATGGGCGATGCGCTCGCCCCGCTCCAGGCATTGCTGGCGCCACAGTTTGACCACGGTGTCGCAACCGTGGAGAAGGGTCGGAGTGGTATCGGTTGAAGTCATCATCAGCGCCAGGTCTTCTTTCGTTTCCAGCGTTTTTCCGGTCGGTCGTCCCCCGCCGACTGGCCCAGATAAAATTCTTGGATATCGTCGCTGGCGAGCAGGTCCCGGGCGCTGCCGTCCATGACAATGCGGCCGGTTTCCAGCACATAGCCGTGGTCGGCGGTGTTCAGGGCCACGCGCGCGTTCTGTTCCACCAGCAGTAGCGTCACGCCCTGTTCTTTATTGAGCCGGCGGATAATCGCGAAGATTTCCCGCACCAGCAGCGGCGACAAGCCCAGAGATGGCTCGTCCAGGAGCATCAGCGAGGGGCGGGACATCAGCCCCCTGCCGATGGCCAGCATTTGCTGCTGGCCACCGGACAGGGTGCCGGCGGGCTGGTTGCGCCGCTCCAGCAGCATTGGGAAATAGTCATAGACCATTTCCATATCGCGCCGGATCGCCGCTTTGTCGCGACGGGTGTAGGCGCCCATGCTCAGGTTCTCTTCGACACTGAGAAACGGGAATACTTCACGGCCTTCCGGCACATGAGCGATGCCCTTGCGGACCAACTTGTCCGGGTCGCTGCCCTGTATGAATTCACCGGCCAGGCTAATGCTGCCCTTGCGTGGTGAAAGGGTGCCGGAGATGGTTTTCATCAGGGTGGTCTTGCCGGCGCCGTTGGCACCGAGAATGGCCACCACCTTGCCTTCGAAGACATCGATGGACACGCCCCGCAGGGCCATGACCGGGCCGTAGAAGGCTTCCAGGTTTTGTACTTGCAGCAGAGGGGAGGCGTTGCTCATGCGGTCTCCTCCGTGCCCAGGTAGGCTTCGATCACCTTGGGGTTTGCCTGCACTTCGGCGGCGGTGCCCATAGCCAGAGGACGGCCCTCGGCCATCGCCAGTACCCGGTTGGACACGCGGGATACCAGGCTCATATCGTGCTCCACCATCAGTACGGTCAGGCCCAGGTCCTTCTGCATGTCCTCGATCCACCAGGCCATGTTCTGGGTCTCTTCCACGCTCAGGCCGGAGGCCGGCTCGTCGAGCAGAATCAGCCTGGGCTCGCTGGACAGGGCGCGGGCGATTTCGACCACCTTACGCACGCCGTAGGGCAGGCCGGCGATCAGCTTTTCCCGGTACGCCGCCAGGTCGAGAAAGTCGATCACTTCTTCCACGCGGCGGCGGTGCTCGCGTTCACTGCGCCGTACCTTGGGCAGGAAGAGCAGCTCTTCGAACCAGCGCGTGTCACGGCGGCAGTGGCGTCCGATCAGCAGGTTCTGCAGCACCGAGGAGTGGTCGAACAGTTCGATATTCTGGAAGGTGCGTGCAATGCCCAGCCCGGCCACTTGGTGGGCCGGCCGGGCGGTGATGTCCTGGCCGTCGAAAATGATGCGGCCGGCGCCGGGTTCATACAGCCGGCTGATCAGATTGAAAATGGTCGATTTGCCGGCCCCGTTGGGGCCCACTAGGGTGAACACCTCGCCGGGCTCGACGTCGAAACTAACGCGGTCCACCGCTTTCACGCCACCGAAGGAAATGGATAAATCCCGGACCTGTAGCAGACTCATCGCTGGCGCTCCGTTTTCAGGTAAGTGCGGGTGCGCCGGAACATGCCTTTTCGGTAGAGCGGAAACAATTGCAGCCAGGTGCGGGTCTTGAACCAAATACCGTACAGGCCGCGTGGCTCGTAAATTACTATGAGCAAAATCAGTAAAGCGAACAGGGCGGTGTCCATGCCCGGGTAGGCGGCGACCGAGATGCCAACTGTGTTGTCGAGGAATCCGCGCAGCATGGCGATTAACTGCGGCAGAAGAACGACCACAATCGCACCCAAAAAGGCCCCGTGTACCGAACCCAGGCCACCAATGACCACCTGCAGCAGCAAGGTAATGGATATAAGAACCAGGAAACTTTCATAGTTCACCGCCTGCGCCAAATGCGCATAGAGTGCCCCCGCCAAGCCGGTCACCGCACAGGAAAGGCCAAACGCCAGGGTCTTGGCGCGGGTCACGTTGACTCCCAATGCGCGGGCGGACACTTCGCTGTCGCGTACGGCCAGAAAGGACCGCCCCGAGGTGCTGCGCAGCAGGTTGATATAACCCAGTGTCACCAACACCAACACCAACAGGCACAGGTAATAAAATGCTCTCGGTGTCGCGTAGCGGTCGATTTCGAAGCCGAACAAGGCTATCGGTGGGGCGAACACGCCCGCCACGCCGCCGGTAATCGGTTCGGCCATGATCGCCACGTCCTCGATAATGATGCTCAGTGCCAGCGTGGCGATGGCCAGGTAGATACCGCTCATGCGCAGGATCGGCCGGGAGATGATCGCCCCGATCACCCCGGAGGTGACCGCGCTGGCCATCAAGGCGGGAACAAAGTGCCAGCCGCGCAGCATCAACGCCAGGTTGGTGAAGGCGCCGATCGCCATGAAGGCGGCGTGTCCCAGGCTTACCTGCCCGGTGTGGCCGCTGATCAGCATCAGTCCCAACCCGGCCAGAGACCATATCAGTACCGCCGTCATTACCCCCAGATAGTAGACGCCGAGCGCCCAGGGAGCCACCAGTAGCAAGATGATCAGTAGGGCGTACTGTGTTAAGTGCCAGCGCCCTTCAAACAGGTTGATATCGTCGTCGTAGCTGTTCTTGAAACGGTTGCTCATCGCCTACACCTTCTTCTGGCTGATCTGTGCGAACAGGCCGCCGGGACGAAGCACCAGCACCACCAACATCAGCAAGTAGGGGGCGATTTGTCCGACCTCGGGCAGAAAGCGGCCGGCGAACGGCTCGACGATGCCCACCAGCAGGCCGCCCAACAGCGCGCCAGGTAGCGAGCCCAGCCCACCGATAACGGCGGCGGCGAAGGCCTTGATGCCGAACAGCAGCCCTACGGAAGGTTCGACGGCGCCCATAGCCGCGAACATGACACCTGCTATCGCGGCCACCACTCCGGACAGGGCCCAGACAATAGCGTTTATCCGCTTGACCGGAATACCCATGTAGTAAGCCGCCATCTGGTTCTGGCTGCTGGCCTGCATGGCTACCCCCAGGCGGGTGCGGGCAAAAAAGAAGTAGAGAATGCTGGTCAGACCGACGGTGGTAAGAATGACCACCCCGTCCACGACCGGAATGATCAGTTCGCCGAGGGTCCATGCCAGACCAACGAACGGCGTTTCCAGAGAAGTGGGGGCATGTCCCCAGATCACGCCCGCGAAGAAGCGGATCAGAAAGCCCAGGGCGATGGTGAGGATCACCATGGCGAACTGCGGCTGACCGAAAATGGCGCGCAGCACGAAGCGGTCGAGCAGATAGCCGAACAGACCCAGGATCAGGGCCGCCAGGGTGATGCCGATGAGAAAGGGCAGGTCGGCGTAGCTGGCGTTGATGAAGGTGATGCCGAGAAAGGCCCCCAGCATCATCATGTCGCCTTGGGCGAAATTGACGGCTTCGGACGCTTTGTAGATCAATACAAAACCCAGCGCCAACAGCCCGTAGATACAGCCATTAGCAATCCCGCTGACCAGCAGCTGGAGTATATCCATGGAGCCTCTCCCGGGGCTT
This sequence comes from Alcanivorax sp., assembly GCA_036276955.1. Classification (GTDB taxonomy): domain Bacteria; phylum Pseudomonadota; class Gammaproteobacteria; order Pseudomonadales; family Alcanivoracaceae; genus Alloalcanivorax. The sequence goes on from DASUNW010000041.1 coordinate 8,296, forward strand.
ATTCTTATTGGTGTTTGTTATTTAATTAGCTTGAGACTATCCGAAGATTTACATTTTCACCAGCAGGTAAAATGTAATCGTGTTAATGCGGTCATTGACACGTGTGGGAAGGCTTTGGGGAAGGGTAATAAAGGGATTTTAAGGCAATAAAGTGGACCTTTTTTTGTGGTTGCCTCCATCGTGGCCCGTACGCACAGCCGGCGAACATAAAAAAGCCCCGCCGGGCGGCGAGGCTTTCTTGCGTCTGGTGCCCGGAGACAGAATCGAACTGCCGACACGGGGATTTTCAATCCCCTGCTCTACCGACTGAGCTATCCGGGCGTTGGGCGCGTATTAAACCGACTCGACCCGGCCCCGTCAAGCGCGCTTGGCTATTGGTTGGCGTCTTTTGTGGGTGGGACGTAACCCTCTGCTTTTTCTACGCTTTCGTTGTTCAAAAAGCGATCACGCTGCTCGTCCAGGAAGGCCTTGGCCTTGGGGTCCATGACGTTCAGGTGTTTCTCGTTGATCAGCAGGGTTTGGTGCTGCAGCCATTCCTGCCAGGCCTGCCGGGACACGTTGTCGTAAATGTCCTGGCCCTTGGGGCCGGGGAAGGGCGGTTTTTCCAGGCCTTCCAGGTCTTGCTGGTACTTGCGGCAGAAGACGGTGTGGGTCATGGCGGGTGCACCTCCGATGCGAGTCAGAGCAAGCCGGCCTGACGTGGGCCGTGCAGTTGCTCCAGTAGCTTTTTGACCGGTGCCGCCAGGCCCAGCTCGCCGGGGTCGGCGGGGCGGATCCAGCGGCCCCCGGCATCCTGCACACCGGCGCCGGTAGTGTCCACCCGGATCAGCAGCGGTTCGATGTCCAGGTGGAAGTGGCTGAAGGTGTGGCGGAACGGCGTCAGGGCTTCCTGATCGCGGGCGTCCAGGCCGCGTTCGGCGAGGGCGGTGCTTTGCCGGTCCCGCGGGTCGAGTTGGGGGAAACACCACAGGCCGCCCCAGATGCCGCTGGGTGGGCGCGGCTCGAGCCAGACGTGGCCGTCCGGGTTTTGCAAGATCAGCATGCGGGTCTGGCGCACCGGCTTTTCCTTGGCCGGCTTGCGGCCCGGGTAGTCCTGCGGGTTGCCGTCAGCGCGGGCCTGGCACCAGGTGGAGACGGGGCAGTTGGGGCAGTCCGGCCGCCGCCGGGTGCAGAGGGTGGCGCCGAGGTCCATCACCGCCTGGGTGTAGTCCGCCAGCCGCTGGTCCGGGGTGTAGTACTCGGCCAGTTCCCAGAGTCGGTTCTCCACCGGTTTTTTGCCGGGCCAGCCGGGCACCGCGTGCAGGCGGCTGAGCAGGCGTTTGACGTTGCCGTCGAGAATCGGCGCGCGCACGCCCCGGCTCTGCGCCAGGATGGCGCCGGCGGTGGAGCGACCGATGCCGGGCAGGGTGGCCACTTCTTCCACGGTGTCCGGGAAGTCGCCGCCGTGTTCGTCCACCAGTTGCCGGGCGGCCTTGTGCAGGTTGCGGGCGCGGGCGTAGTAGCCCAGGCCGGTCCACAGGTGCAGCACCTGGTCGGCGTCGGCCGCCGCCAGGGCGTGCACATCGGGGAAGCTGTCCATGAAGCGCTGAAAATAGCCGATCACGGTGCTGACCTGGGTTTGTTGCAGCATGATCTCCGACACCCACACCCGGTAGGGCGTGCGCGGATGCTGCCAGGGCAGGTCCTGACGGCCGTGCCGGTCATACCAGGCCAGCACGGCGTCGCTGAAGGTGGTGCGGTGCGGGCCGGTGCTCAACGGTTGAAGAGCCCCTTGAGCTTGTCGCCCAGTTCTTCCTGGATTTTCTCTTCGGCCTTCTGCTTGGCGGCGTTTTTCAGCACCTCTTCGGTGGTGTCGCCTTCCGCGTCGATGCCCAGTTTTTCCTTGAGCTTGCCCTTGGCCGCGTTGGTGGCCGCCTGCTGGGCGATCTCAGCGAACCCTTCCCGGTCCGGGGCGCACCATTTGGCGGGGTTGCCGGCCAGGCTGCCCTGACACAGCAGCGGCCAGGTGACGTCCTCCAGGTATTTGCTGCCCCCAAGTTCCGGCGACTGTATGCCGAGCCGCAGCTCGAACTCCTGGGTCAGCATGTTCAGCCAGCCGTTGCCGGAGAGCGTGCCTTTGTCCAGCTTGGCTTTCAGGCTGTCCAGGTTGGCGACCTGCTGGTTGAGGCTGGCCTTGGTGGTCAGGTCGATGATCTTGGTGTCCTCGGACAGCGCCGCCGGCAGCTTGCCGGATTGCTGGTTGGGGATCAGCGCGCTGAGGCCCTGGAAGCGGCCCAGCATGTCGTTCACGCCGCCCACCAGAGTGCCGTACAGATTCAGGCCGCGCACGGTGCCGTCGGCCAGGTTCATGCTGGCGTTGCCCTTGGCGGAGTTCACCAGGGCTTTCTCACTGTTGCCGGAGGCGCTGAGGTTCAGATCCATGGAGAAAATGCCCTTGGCCAGGTCTTCGCCCAGCGCCATGGCGACCACCGGCTGCAGCTGCATGCTGGTGACTTTCTGGTTGAAGGTGATGCGTGGCGTGTTGCCGGACACGTCCAGGCGGCCGCTGGCGTTGAAGTTGCCCTGCAGGGTGTCGCCGGAGGCTTTGGCGAGGCGCAGTACGCCGTCCTTGGCGTCCACGTTAACGACGATGTTGCTGGCTTTGAGGGTGTCGTAGTTCAGCTCGCCGATCTTGAGGCTACCGTCGAGCAGCAGCGGGCGCAGGCTTTCCACCGGAATCAGTTCCGCTTCGGAGAGCTGGCTGATGCCGGCTTGCTTGCCGCCGGTGCCGCCGCCGGCGCCGCTGGGCTCGCCGCTTGCCGGCTCGTCGCTTTGCGGCGGCAGGTAGCCGTCCAGGGTGATCTTGTCCAGGTTCAGGTCGAACACGATCTTGCCGGTTTCCAGATTTTCCAGGCCGGCCTTGCCGCTCAGGGTGCTGTCGTCGAGCGTGATCTTGAGCGGGTTGGCCATGACGCTGTTGGCCGGGCCGTCCAGCGTGGCGGCCAGGGCCACGTGGCTGAGCGCGCTGTCGTCACTGGTGGCGATGGGTTCCTCGCCGATCGCTTCCAGGGCCTGATTGACGTCGAACGGTTCGGTGTTGATCTGGCCGGCCACTTTCATTTCGCCGGTCAGGCCGGTGACGGTGGCGTTGCCGGTGGTGCGGGTGCCGGCGGCCTCCAGCAGCAGGTCGGTGACCTGTGCGCGGTCCTCGTCCAGATTGACATCCAGCTTCTGCTCAAGATGCACGCTCACCGGGTTGGTGGTCATGCCGGCGATGTCCGCGTCCAGGATCATCGGGTCCAGCACGAAATGGTTGCTGTCCAGGTCCGCCGCCAGGGTGGTTTCCAGGTTCAGGTCCACGCGTATGTCGCTCTGATCCTGGTAGCGCAGCGACAGTTGCATCGGGAACGGCTCTTCCAGGCTGACGTCCTGGGCACTGAAGTTGAAGTGCTGGACGCGAATGTCGGTGCCGTCGGTGGTATTCCGGTAGCGGATATTGCCGTCGGTGATGGCGATGCTGGGAATGGTCAGTGGGATGTCCATGCCGCCGCTTTCACCGGTCTGCTCTTCCTCGGCGGGGGCGGTTTCCTCCCCGGCGCCGTCCCGCGGGCCGATTTTTTCCCAGTTGCCGCCGTCGGCGGTTTCCACCAGGTTCACTTCCAGGCCGTCCAGGGTAACGCCGTCCATCTCCACCTGGCCGAACAGCAGCGGCCACACCGCCACGCTGACGCTGGCGCTGTCGATGCCGGCGAACAGCTCTTCCGCACCGGCGATGCGCGCCTCGGTGCGGCCCAGGCTGACGCCCAGCGACGGCCAGAATTGCCAGGCCAGCTCGCCGGGAATCTCCAGATCCAGGTTGGCCTGGGCCATGGCTTGTTCACGGATCTGGGGCTTGAAATCGTTGGGGTCGATCACCTGGGTGATGACGAATACGGCCGCCACCACCAGGACCACCAGGGCGGCGATGACGATGAAAAAAATTTTAATCGCGCGTGCCATAGAACAGCTCTCCTTGCGCCCCGGGCCGGGGGCCGGGATTATAGCAATAGAATGTACCCAACCGAACGTGAAGACGATGGCGGGGTTAGGACGCATCATAAAGCATGATAATAAGTATCGCTCTTTGGGGAGCCGGGTTTGTTAAAGTTCCGTAATATCCTGGTCTGCGTGGGGTTACTGTGGTGCGCCGTCGCCGGCGCTCACCCCGTGGTGACGCCGCAACCGGACCAGGAGCAGGTGCCGGTGGCCCACTTCATGGAAGTGCTGGTGGACCCGGAAGGGCGCTGGGATTTCAGCCAGGTACGCCACCGGTTCTCCGGGCGTTTCGTGCGCAACACCGCCACCGAGCCGAATTTCGGCTTCACCAGCAGTGTCATCTGGCTGCGCTTCACGCTCGACACCAGCCGGGTGCGGGGGCAGAGCTGGTATCTGGTGGAGCGCTACCCGATCCTCGACCATATCAGCCTGTTCGCGCCCACCGAAAGCGGCGGCTACCGGCGGGTCGATCTGGGCGACACCCTGCCGTTTGACCAGCGCCCGATGGATCACCGGGCGTTTATCTTCCCCCTCGACACCGAGCTGACCGGCGCCAATACCTACTATGTGCGGGTCAGCGGCAAGGGCGCCATCAACCTTTCACCGATGCTCTACAGCGCCGCCGGACTGGTTGAATACACCTACCAGGACATCCTGCTGTACGGGATTTTCTACGGTTGTCTGCTGATCATGGTGGTCTACAACGCGCTGCTGGCGCTGTCGCTCAAGGAGCCGGTGTACCTGTATTTCGTGCTGTTCCTGGTGGGCATCACGGTTTTCAATCTCAACGTGAACGGCTTCGGGCTGCAGTTCGTGTGGCCGGAGGTGCCCAAGCTCAATGAGTACTATTGGCTGGGCATCTATATCTGCACCCCGGCGCTGGCCATGTACTCCCGTCATTTCCTCGGCCTGAAGCAGCGGTTCCCGCGCTATGACCGGGTGCTGCGGCACTATCTGGCGGGCGTGGCGGTGTTGCTGGTGGTGCAGCTGCTGATCGCACCGCCCTGGTCCTACTATCTGTCCACCCTGCTGGTGCTGATCACCGTGCTGCTGTTCAGTTGGTTGGGCTGGATGGTGTGGTCCCAGGGCTACCGGGCGGCGCGGCTGTATGTGGCGGCCTGGTGCGTGTTCCTGGTGCTGATCTTCGTGTTCGTGCTCGGCAACCTGGACTGGCTGCCCTACGCCTCGGTGATCAGCATGTTGCCGCACCTGGGCGCTCTTTGGGTGGTGGTGATGCTGTCCTTGGCACTGGGCGACCGCATTCGCTTCCTGGAGCGCGAGCGCAATCAGTTGTTCCTGGAAGCGCGCGAGAACCTGGAGCGCCATGTGGAAGAAATCGAGCAGATGAACCGGGACAAGTCCACTTTTTTGCAGTACGTCAGCCATGAGCTGAACACCCCGATCAACTGGATCGGCGCCGCCAATTCCCTGGACGACGGGGAAACCGACGCCGAGCA
>DASUNW010000042.1:0-2149 GCA_036276955.1 Alcanivorax sp.
CACATCTTCTTCCAGGTCTTCCCGGTAGGCGTCGCGGTCGCCTTCGGGCACCGCCTGCGCGGCGTCCCGCAATCTCGCAGCGAGGGCGGCGCCTGCCAGGCGTTCCAGGATGATTTGCCGTAGCACCTCCCGGCGTTGGGCGCGATAGCGTACCCGTACCGTGTCCACGCCCAGGGCCTCGGCGGTGGCGTCGTATTCCTGGCAGCCGCGCAGGTAGGAGGCGCGGTAGAGCTCGATCAGCGGTTGCGGATCATTCAATTCGTAGACGGCGAGCATGGCCGAGGCGTAGTCGTCCTTCTCGATGGCGTTGAACGACAGCGGTACCCGGTTCGCGGTGATCAGCGGGATGTTGGCGGCGAGACGCGAAGTGCGCTTGTTCACGTCCGTGAACGCCTGCAAATAGGCCACGTGCAACAGCAGGAACAAGCTTTGTTCGTAGGGCTCGCGGATCGCCGTGGCTTTCGCGGCAATAGCGCGCAACCGCCGCTCCAGCTCGGCGGGGTTATCCAGCGGAACATAGCTGGACGCACCGACCCGCACACCATGGTCGCGGGCCTTGACGGAATAGTTTGGTGGCACCAGCCCGTCGGACAACAGGTAGTGGAGCGTGCAGATTTCCTCGTAGCTGGGTTCCAGGCGGCCGGCGCGCTCCACCAGATAGCGAATCGCCTCTTTGTGATTGAGGATCATCACGGTCTCTTCGTCGAGCTTGCCGGCGGCACCGGCGCCGTCCAGCAGCAGGCGGCGGGTCTCGATCAGCGAGTAGGTGTTCCCTTCCAATCGTGATGAGTGATAGGAGAGGTCGATCAGCAGCCGGTCGTAGATGCGGCGCGCGTAGGTGCCGGCGGGTTCAAGGCTGTCGGCGCGCCGCCCACGGGCGGTCAGGGCATCGATGTCCGCCTGGCTGAAATAGCGGCTTTGGTTGGGCTCATAGGCCGCCAGCCAGTCGCCGTTGTAGCTGACCGGGCGACGATGGAACAGCGGTTGCCGCACCTGTTGGAGCGCTTCGCGGGCGGCGTCGCTGAACGAAAATACGGTGTCGCCGGCCGGTTCGCGGACCTCCCACGGGGGCGGTGTGGCGGTGGCCAGGCTGTAGCGGGTGCCTCGCTTACGCCCGGTTTTAACGATATAGCCCTGTTCGGCCAATTGGGCCAGCCAGCGCCGTACCGAGCGCTCGGCGAAGTCTTCGGGCAGGCGCTCAAGAATCTCCGGCAGGCCGGCGGGCGCCGGCAGGTCCTGAAGTATCTCCAGAATCCGGGCCGCTTTGGGGTGGCTGGGGGCCGGGTCGGGACGGTGCTCGGGCATGGTGATTGGCCGTAATTTCTTTGATACGGCCAAAATTAAGGCATTGACGGCCACTTCTCAAGTAGATACGGCCAATTTGGCCGTATCCTAGTAGGCCGGGCGGTATCAGTAATCGCGCTGGCGAGAACGGAACCGTGGGGCGCGCTTCTTGAGATTGGCGGCCATCGCTTCGCTCTGGTTGCGGCCGCGCAGCAGCTTGAATTGCAGCCGCGATTCCTGATCGAAAGCGATCTCCTCGGCGGCGTGGCGCGTGCTTTGAAACAGCGCCTTGGTGGCGCTTACCGCGTCCGGGGAGCGCTCCAGAATGGCAGCGGCCAGAGCCTGCGCCTCGGCATGCGGGTCCTCGGCGACCCGGGTCACCAGATGCAGGGCCTTGGCTTCCGTGGCGTCGAAACAGCGGCCGGTCATCGCCAATTCCTTGGCCACGTCCATGGGCACTAATTCGCGCAAAGTGACGGTGCCGGTCATGTCCGGCACCAGCCCCCATTTGCTTTCCATCACCGACAATTCGCAATCCGGCGTGGCGATGCGGAAATCCGCCGCCAGCGCCAGCTGCAGACCGCCGCCGTAACAGTAGCCGTGCAACACCGCGATCACCGGCACCGGCAGTTCCCGCCAGGCCCAGCAGGCCTGCTGGAACAGATTGGTTTTCTTGACGCCGAACTTGGTGAACGCCAGCAGCATTTTCAGCGGCGTTTTGGTCACGGTGGCGAAGTCGAGCCCGGCGCAGAACGCCTTGCCTTCGCCGCGTAGAATCACCACGCGCACGTCGCGGTTCTTTTTTACCGCCTTGGCGCAGGCCACCAGCCCCTCAAGCGTTTGCAGATCCAGGCCGTTGTACTTT
>DASUNW010000043.1:0-60346 GCA_036276955.1 Alcanivorax sp.
CACCATCAGACCCGAACCCTCAAGGATGCTCAGCAAACACCTGAACGCCGTCCTCGCCATACAACAGCACCTGATAATCGTCCTGCCGGTCGCCCATCTCCATACCGGGCGATCCCACCGGCATGGCGGGCACGGTCAGGCCGTAAGCGTCGGGTTTTTCCTCCAGCAGCCGCTTTACGTCCTCGGCCGGCACATGGCCCTCAATCGCATAGCCGTCGATAAAGCCGGTGTGACAGGAACCCAAGCCCGGGCGCAGCCGCGCTTTCTCCTTGATCGGCTGCAGATTGTGCACCTCGTGGGTGACCACCTCGAAACCGTTATCGCGCATATGCTGCGCCCATTTTTCGCAGCACCCGCAGGTCGGCGACTTATACAACTCCAGGGTGCCGGCCTCGGGGGCCTCGGCCATGGTCAGGGTGCTGGCCACGAGCAGGCCGGCGGCGGTCAGTAAACGGTACATGGTGTGTCCTCGCGTTAGTGAACGATCAGTTTGCCCTGGTACATATTCATTTGGCAGGTGAAACGGTAGCTGCCCGGTTGCTCCGGCGTCAGTGTCACCGTGGTGGTCTCGCCCACGGGTAAATACGCACTGACGTCGAGGCCGTGAAACACCACCTGCTCGGCACAGGGGCTGGCGTCGCGGCGCTCAAAGCGCAGCGCCAGAGGCTCGCCGGCGTCGGTTTCGATTACCGCCGGTTCATAGACACCGTCATCGACGATGATATCCACCGCGCCGTGAGTGGCGCGACGTGCCTTGCCGCTGCCGGCCAGCCAGAACCACCAGGCGATCAGCGCCATCAATGCCAGGCCGGAGAGATTGATCAGCCAGCTCATGGTTCGTTCCTCTCGTTGGCGGTTTGGGCGGCGCCGTGGACGCCCTTGTTGGGTTTAAAGAAGCGCAGCCGGTTGGCGTTGCTGACCACGGTCACCGAACTCAGCGACATGGCGGCGCCGGCGATCACCGGGCTCAGCAGCCAACCGGTGAAGGGGTAGAGCAGCCCGGCGGCCACCGGCACGCCCAGGCTGTTGTAGGCGAAGGCGCCGAACAGGTTTTGTTTGATGTTGCCGAGCGTCGCCCGGGAAATCGCCATGGCGTCGGCAACGCCGTGCAGCGAGCCGCTCATCAGGGTGATCGCCGCGGATTCGATCGCCACGTCGGTGCCGGTGCCGATGGCGAAGCCCACGTCGGCCTGGGCCAGCGCCGGGGCGTCGTTGATGCCGTCGCCGACCATGGCCACCTTGGCGCCGTCCTGTTGCAGCCGCTTCACTTCGCGCGCTTTGTCCTCCGGCAGTACTTCGGCGAGCACCTGGTCGACGCCGGCCTGGCGGGCGATGGCGTCGGCGCTGGCCTGAATGTCGCCGGTGATCATGATCACCCGCAGGCCGCGATCGCGCAGCCGGCGTATCGCCTCGGCGGCGTCTTCCTTGATGCGGTCGGCGACGCCCAGCACACCGATCACCCGATCATCGCGGGCCAGGAACAGCGGCGTCGCCGCGTCTTTACTGAGCTCGGCGGCCTGGTCCTCGAGCGCCAGGGCCACCCCTTCCTGCTCCAGCCAGCGGCGATTGCCCAGGCGCACAATGGTGCCATCGAGCCGTGCGCTGACGCCCTTGCCGTTCAGCGCCTGGAAGTCGCTCACCGCTGTCAGCGACAGGCCACGCTCGTCGGCGGCCTTCAGAATCGCCTGGGCCAGCGGGTGCTCGGAACCGGTCTCCAGGCTGGCGGCCAGGCGTAGGATGTCGTCCTGCTGTTCGCCGTCCACGGCCAGCACCCGGGTCAGCGCCGGGCGCCCCTCGGTGATGGTGCCGGTCTTATCCAGCACCACGGTGTCCAGGTCGGCGGCGGTCTGCAGTGCCTCGCCCTGGCGGATCAGAATGCCGTACTCCGCCGCCTTACCGACGCCCACCATGACCGACATGGGGGTGGCAAGGCCCAGCGCGCACGGGCAGGCGATGATCAGCACCGTGGTGGCCGCCACCATCATGTGCGAGAACGGCGGCTGTGGGCCGAAATTGAACCAGGCCAGGGCGGCGGCCACCGCGATCAGCATAATGGTGGGCACGAACACCGCCGACACCTGGTCCGCCAGGCGGCCGATCGGCGGTTTGGTGCCCTGGGCCTTTTTCACCAGATCGATGATTCGCGCCAGGGCGGTGTCGGCACCCACCCGGGTGGCGCGGTAGATCAGCGTGCCGCCTTCGTTCAGGGTGCCGGCGGCGACGCTGTCGCCGGGGCCCTTGGCCACTGGCATCGGCTCGCCGGTGAGCATGGATTCGTCCAGTCGGCTGCTGCCTTCTTCCACCTCGCCGTCCACGGCGATTTTCTCGCCGGGACGGACGCGGATACGGTCGCCGGCCACCACCTGCTCCACCGCTATGTCCACCTCGCCATCATCACGCAGTACGCGGGCGGTTTTGGCGCGCAGATCCAGCAGCCGTTTGACGGCGGCGCTGGTCTTGCCCCGCGCGCGCACTTCCAGGGCCAGGCCCAGGCTGATCAGGCCGATAATCATGGCGCTGGCTTCGAAATAGACGTGCCGGGCGGCTTCCGGCACCAGCGCCGGCGCCAGCACCACCACCATGGAATACAGCCAGGCGGTGCCGGTGCCCAGCGCGATCAGAGTGTCCATATTGGCGTTGTGGTGGCGCAGCGCTTTCCAGGCGCCGACGAAGAACGGCCGCCCGGGCACCGCCAACACCGCCAGGGTGATCAGGCCCACCGCCAGCCAGGCCGCCTGGCTCCAGGTGCCGGGCTGCACGGTCATGCTGCCGCCGAGCAGGCCCCACAGCATCAAGGGGGCGCCCACGCCCAGGCCGTAACCGGTGTGGCGCAGCAGTCGCCGGTAGTGGGCCTGCTCGCGCTCTTCGCGCTCCTGGTCGGCGCGGCGCGGGTCGTCGATCACGCTGGCGCCGTAGCCGGCGCTTTCCACCGCTTGGATCAGATCGCGCGGTGCCGCCCGGCCGCTTACCCGGGCGCTGTGATCGGCCAGGTTCATGCTCGCCTCGTGGACGCCCTCCACGCCGCTAAGGGCGGTCTCGATGCTGCGCACGCAGGAGGCGCAGGTGGCACCGGTAATCGCCAATTGAATATCGCCGCCGCCGGCCGGTTCGCTGTCGCTGGCCGGCGCATCGTCGTCTTTCTGCTCACAGTGCGAGGGCGCCGCTTCGGTGTCGTCCGCCGGTTCCACGCCGTAACCGCTTTCCGCCAAAGCGCGGACCAGCGCTTCGCGCTCGGCGGCGCCCCGCACACTCACTTGCTGTGCCTCAAGATCCACCTGGATGTCTTCAATGCCGGGCACCGCGTCCAGAGCGGCGCGAATCTTGCTGGCGCAGCCCTGGCAGGTGGCGCCCTGGATAGGTAAGTGGTGGGTACGCATGGTATTGGCTTCCGTAATAGTCAACGGGAATAGCGATTACCGCCTAGTGTTAAACCTTGGGGCAACCCCAAGGTCAAGCAAGGTCTTTTTGCTTGCCTGAAAACGGCGAAAAAGCGTGAAAATGAAAACTTTTATAAAAGGGTCATAAAGCGCGCACCGGACCCTGGTAGGGGCGGCCGAGTGCGAGGATGATGGTTCTATCCTGATCGACCATTGAAAAGCGAGGACATGGAAATGTTGAAGAAGACCTTGATGGCATCCGCGATCGCCGCGGCGACCCTGGCCAGCATCAACGCCCAGGCCCAGAGCCAGCAAACCACACCGGTTCGCGACAACGGCTTCTCTTACACCTACGGTCAGTTCGGTTACGAAAACTGGGATTACGACAACGGTCCGGACGTGGACGTGCTTGACGGTGAAGTCTCCTTCGCCCTGGACGAGCATCTGTTCCTGCGCGGTGGCGCCAGCTTTTACGACGGCGACTACGATAGCCCCGGCAACGACGACGTGGACGGCAATCGCCTGTCCGTGGGCGCCGGTTTTCACACGCCGCTGCAGCGCGGCCTGGATTTGGTCGGTACCGCCGACGTGATTCGTGACGACAACGACTTTAACGATGAAGAGTGGGGCTACGCGGTGCGCGGCGGTTTGCGTCATCAAACCACCGACATGCTGCAACTGTCCGGCGGCGTGCTCTACGAAGATATCTACGACGGTAACGTTGGTGTCTACGGGCAGGGCCTGGTGAACCTCACCCGTTCCTGGGACGTGGGCGCGCGGGTGGCCGTCACCGACGATTCCGACAACATCGGCCTGTTCGGGCGCTACAACTTCTAGTTCCCGGATCAGACCCGACTTCAGGACGAAGACCCCGCCATGGAAGGCGGACGAGCGCGGCTACGGTCGCGCTTTTTTTTGTCCATTTAGCCGCCGTGCGCGTGCAGCCACTCTCCGATCGGCGCCCAGCTGTCCGCTTCCACGGCTTGGTCCAGGGCCGCCTGGAAGCCGGGGTAGCCGGCCTCCAGGGCGGCGCGGGCGTCGCTGTTGGCGTCGGCGCTGAGTTGCGCCAGGGCCGCCGCCGGCTGGGTGGCGTCGAGGATCTCCACGCTCACCGCCGGGATGTACAGGCCTTCCTCGGGGGCGGTGGCCTGGCGGTGGGTCTGAAGCGACGCCAGGCGATCGTCCAGGGTTTCCAGGGCGCAGCGCAGCGCCGTCAGGGTGAGGTCCCCGTCCTGGTCGAGGGCGTCCAGGTCCGCCTGTAGCTGATCGGCGGCCAGCTTTAAGTAGGTGCGGCGCCGTTCACGCAGGAGCGCCGCCGGCTCGCCGCCTTCCGCGCGCAGATCCTCGGCCTGGCGGGGCGCGCCTTCGGCGCCGGCGATCAGCAGACGGAGGGGTTGGAAGCCCAGGGCGATTTCGCCGTCCGCCGTGGCGCCTTGCTGGCGGCGCAGGCTGGGGCCGGTGAGTTCCAGGGCCGGGTCGTTGACGATGCCGGAGTCCGGCCAGGCGGGCAAGGCGTCCACATAGGCCGGGTAGAGGGGCCAGGCGTCCAGACGCTGTAACACGGCCAGGCGTTCGCTGGCGCAGGCGTACGCGGCCAGGGTCAGGTAGTGGCGGTTGAAGGCGCTGTATAGGGCGCGCCAGCGGGTGTCGGCGGCGGCCAGTGTGTCCGGGCCCGGGTCCGCCAGCAGGGCGCGGAGCGCGTCGCGCCACTCGCCGCGCCGGCCCGCCAGGGGCTGACCGCTCTCGGTGCTCAGGCTGAGCACCTGGTCGTCGCTTGGCGACGGCGCGGGCGGTCGAGCCGCGATGCCTTCTTCGGGCGGCCGTTCGCAGCCGGGCAGGGCGGCGGCGACCAGGACGATCAGTGCGGCGGCGAGGCCGGGAAGGCGGCTCATGACGGCGTCCTCAGCGACAGGATCGGCCAGCCGTTTTCGCGGGCGTGGCGTTCCAGGGTCGGGTCCGGGTCCACGGCCACCGGGTGATCGACCTTGCCGAGCAGCGGCAAGTCATTGTGGGAATCGCTGTAGAAGTAGCTGCCGGCCAGTGTTTCCTGGTGATCGGCCAGCCATTCGCGGAGCCGCTCCACTTTGCCGTGCTGGTAGCTGGGAACGCCTTTGACGCGCCCGGTGTAGAGCCCGTCGGCGCCGGTGTCGGCCTGGGTGGCGATCAACCAGCGCACGCCCAGGCGTTCGGCGATGGGCGCGGTGATGAAGTCGTTGGTGGCGGTGATGATCATCAGCGTGTCGCCGCGCTCGCGGTGTTCGGCGATCAGTTGCTCGGCCGCCGGCAGCCGGATGCTGTCGATCACCGTGTCCATATAGCGCTGGCGCAGGGCGTCCAGTTCTTCCAGCGGCCGGCCCTTGAGCACCCCCAGCACGAACTCCTGGTAGGCGAAGATGTCCAGGCGGCCGTCCTGGTAGTCCTGGAAGAAACCGTCATTGGCGGCTTTGAAGCCATCAGCATCAACGATACCCTGGTCGATCAGGAATTCCCCCCAGAGATGGTCGGAATCTCCGGCGATCAAAGTGTTGTCCAAGTCGAAAATAGCCAGCGTCATGGGCCCTCCCCTGTCAGGGCCGCTAGCTTAGCAGAGGCGATGGGCACACCGTGAACCGGCGCTGTCGATGACGTTGATTCGGGGTGCCGATTGATTGCGCCGGGCCCGGCAAGGTTTAATGGCAGTAATTGGGGGACGGCGGGCTCTCGTCGTTTCCACGGGATTGAAGACAATGACAGGCATTATTGACGACAAAGGATACCGGCTGAATGTCGGCATCGTGATCGCCGGCCCGGACGGTCGGGTGTTCTGGGGCCGCCGGGTGGGCAACCGCGACGCCTGGCAGTTTCCCCAGGGCGGCATGATGCCCGGTGAAAGCCCGGAAGAAACCCTGTTCCGGGAGTTGGAGGAGGAAACCGGCCTGTTGCGCGAGCATGTGCGCATCCTCGCCACCACCGAAGGCTGGCTGACCTATCGCCTGCCGCGTCGCTTTCTGCGGCCGCCGCGCAACCGCCCCACCTGCATCGGCCAGCGGCAGAAATGGTACCTGCTGCGCCTGGAGGCGGGCGAGGCGGCCATCGACCTGGCCCGTTCTCCGGTGCCGGAGTTCCAGGACTGGCGCTGGGTGAATTACTGGTACCCGATCCGCAAGGTGGTGCACTTCAAACGCGGCGTCTACGCCAAGGCCCTGCGCGAGTTGGCCCCGGCCTTGCGTGCCCTGCAGAACCATTAGCCGAACCATTAAGAGGACCCCCCATGCTCGATACCCTGCGCCGCATCGTGCAGGAAGTGAACAACGCGCCTGACATCCCGTCCGCTCTGGATTTGATGGCCAAGCGCGTGCGCGATGCCATGGGCACCGAGGTGTGTTCCATCTACCTTCGCAACAACAGCGAAGAGCGTTACGTGTTGATGGCCTCGGAAGGCCTCAAGCGCGAGGCGATCGGCCGGGTCAGCCTGGGTTTGTCCGAGGGTCTGGTGGGGCAGGTGGGCCTGCGCGAGGAGCCAATCAACCTGGAAGACGCCTTCGCGCATCCGAAATTCCATTACCTGGCGGAAACCGGCGAGGACCCTTTCCACGCCTTCCTCGGCGTGCCGGTGATGCACCACGGTGACGTGCTCGGCATTCTGGTGGTGCAGCAGCGCGACGCGCGCCGTTTCGACCAGAGCGAGGAAGCCTTCCTGGTCACCATCTCGGCGCAATTGTCGGCGGTAATCGCCCACGCCCATGCCTCCGGCGCCCTGTTCGAACAGCTCGACGCCCACGAAAACCTGCCCACCATTTACGACGGCCAGTCCGGCGCTTCCGGCGCGGCCATCGGCCAGGCCGTGTTGCTGTTCCCGGAGACCGACCTGTCCTCGGTGCCGGACCGGGAGGTGGAAGACGTCAACGCGGAAATCGCCCTGCTCGACGAAGCCCTGGTGCGGGTGCGCCAGGAAATCCGCGATCTCGCCGAGCGCGCCAAGAAGAGCCTGGGCGCCGAGGAACAGGCGCTGTTCGACGTCTACCTGCGCATGCTCGACCGCCATGCCTTGCCCGCCGAGGTGGTGGTCAAGATCCGCGAAGGCCACTGGGCCCAGGGCGCGTTGCGCATGGTGGTGGACGCCCATGTGCACAATTTCGAAATGATGGACGACCCCTACTTACGGGAACGGGCCGCCGATGTGCGCGATCTTGGCCGCCGGGTGCTGGGGCAATTGCAAAGCCGCAACCGGCGGCAGATTGAGTTTCCGGACGCCTGCATTCTGATGGGCGAGGACATCTCCGCGCCGATGCTGATGGAAATGCCCCAGGAGCGGCTCGCCGGCATCGCCACCACGCGCGGTTCGCGCAACTCGCACATGGCCATTGTCGCCCGCGCCATGGGCATCCCCACGGTGGTCGGCTGCCAGAACCTGCCGCTGAAAAAGCTCGACGGCAAGGAACTGATCATCGACGGCTTCCGCGGCCGGGTGATCGCCAACGCCACCGCCGAACTGAAAGACCAGTTCGAAGACATCATCGCCGAAGAGAAGCATCTGCTGGCGGGGTTGGAAAAGCTGCGCGACCTGCCGGCGCAGACCGAGGACGGCCAGCGTATCTGTCTGCAGGTCAATACCGGCCTGATGACCGACATCAACCGTTCCATCGAGCGCGGCGCGGAAGGGGTGGGGCTGTACCGCACGGAAATTCCGTTCATGGTGCGCGATCGCTTTCCTTCGGAAGAAGAGCAGCGGTTGATTTACCGCGAGCAGTTGTCCGCGTTCGCGCCCCATTCGGTGACCATGCGCACCCTGGATATCGGTGGCGACAAGGCGCTCAGCTATTTCCCCATCGAGGAGGACAACCCCTTCCTGGGCTGGCGCGGCATCCGCGTGACCCTCGACCACCCGGAGATTTTCATCGTCCAGGTGCGGGCCATGCTCAAGGCCTCCGAGGGCTTTGACAACCTGCGCATCATGCTGCCGATGATCACCAGTGTGTTCGAGGCGGAGGAGGCGCAGCACCTGATCCACCGGGCCTGGCTGGAAGTGCGCGAAGAGGGCGTGGACGTTGCCATGCCACCGGTGGGTGTGATGATCGAAGTGCCCGCCTCGGTGTACCAGGCGCGGGCCTTGGCCCAGCGGGTGGATTTTCTGTCCGTGGGCACCAACGATTTGACCCAGTATTTGCTGGCGGTGGACCGCAACAACCGCCAGGTCTCCGACCTGTACAACTCCTTCCACCCGGCGGTGCTGCACGCCCTGTTGCATGTGGTGGAGCAGGCCCACGAAGAAGGCAAGCCGGTGTCGGTGTGCGGCGAAATGGCCGGCGATCCGGCCTCGGCGCTGCTGATCATGGCGATGGGCTACGACGTCCTGTCCATGAACGCGTCCAACCTGCTGCGCGTCAAAGCCGCCGTGCGCCAGGTCAATATGGGCTTCCTGCGCCGCCTGCTCAACGAGGTGCTGGCCATGGACAACGGCGAAGTGATTGCCTCCTATGTGGATCTGCAGCTCACCAAGGCCGGTCTCGGCGAGCTGATCCGCCACCGCAAAAGCGGCTGATCCGCGAGCTCCGTAGGTCGGGTTAGGCCGAAGGCCGTAACCCGACAATCGGCCCGCGAAGACGTCGGATTACGCCTTCGGCTAATCCGACCTACTGTAGCGGATCGGGCCGTCGGGTTGGCCGTCGGGGCGCCAGTTTTGCTCGGCCATTTCGATCTGGCCGTCGTCGTGCAGGCGCACCGCCGAGCTGGCGCGGGTGCCGTATTGTTCGGACTGGATAAACACCGGTGCCACCAGGCGCTCCAGATCCCGGTTGACGCCGGTGTCCGGCAGCTCCGAGTCCGCCGGCTGGTGACGGTCGTTGACCACTTCCAACAACCCCTCCAGCCCGGTTTCCCGGCCCAGGGCGCGGTCCAGGTTGGCCTTGCCGCGCGCCACCTTGGGCCAGTGCTCGTCGAGCAGGCCGTTGGAGAGACCGTGCAGGCCGGGCGTCACCGCCCTGGGCGGCGCCCCCCGGTTGCTCAGATACCAGAGCGTGTCGCGGTCGCCGACCAGTAAATTAAACCCCGCATAGTGATGCTGTTCCCCGGCCAGGGCGGCGCAAAAGGTTTCCGGCGTGTCGCGGCTTTTCAGAAAAGCCTGGGGCAGCAGCCCCCGGGACCGTTCGCCGGCGCCCGGTTCGGCGATCGGTTCGCGGAAATTGGTGATCACCGCGAAGCGGCCGTCGCGGTGGATGCCCAGCCAGGTGCCGCCGGCCCGGATGTCCAGGCCGCAGAAGACCTCGCCGCGCCAGCGGGCGGGTTCGGTGGGGCGGGCGTGGAACTCGTCGCGGTTGGCGGCCACGGAGAGCGGCGTGGCCGCGCCGGGCCGCCAGTCGAATAGCACAATGCACATGGGTAACCGGTTCCCTGGGACAGAACAAAACGGGGCTGCTAGCATAACCGCCATTTCCAGCAGGGGACATGAATGACGCTTGTGTTGATCTGCGCCCTGATCGGCGTGTTCGCCGGTTTGCTGGGCGGCGCCCTGGGCCTGGGCGGGGGCGTGGTCATCGTGCCGCCGCTGATCTACCTGTTCCATGCGTTGGGCTTCGACGATGCGGTGGTGGCGCAGATGGCGGTGGGCACTTCCCTGGCGACCATCATCGTCACCGCCGGCAGTTCGGTGCGCGCCCATCATGTGGCCGGCTTCGTGCGCTGGCCCCTGGCGTGGCGGCTGGCGGGGGGCATCGTGGTGGGCGCGCTGATCGGCGCGGTGATCGCGGACCGGTTGTCCGGCGCCGCTCTGACCCGCTTGTTCGGTGTGTTCGCGGTGCTGATCGCCGCGCAGATGCTGCTCAGCCGGCGGCGCGGGGCCCGGGTCCAGGTGGATTTGCCCGAGCGGGTGCCGGGCAGTGCCGGCTTGGCCGGCGTGGGGTCGGTGATCGGTACGGTTTCCAGCCTGTTCGGTATCGGCGGCGGTTCACTCACGGTACCCTTTCTGTCCTGGTGCCGCCTGCCGATGCAGAATGCAGTGGCGATTTCCGCCGCCTGCGGTCTGCCCATCGCGCTGGCCGGCAGCGCCGGTTTCGTGGCCACCGGCTGGGGACGCCCGGAGCTGCCGCCCTGGAGCCTGGGCTATGTGTATTTGCCCGCGGCGCTGGCCATCGTGGTGACCAGTTTTCCCATGGCGCGGGTGGGGGCGCGGCTCAGCCACCGGCTGCCGTCGGCCACCCTGCGGCGCATTTTCGCCGGCATACTGATCGTGATCGGCGTGGAATTGATACTGAACTGACGTGGCCCGCCCCCGGGCCGCGCTGACGGAGTCTTGGCATGGAGTTTCCCCACATCGACCCGGTGGCGATAGCCCTGGGGCCGTTGCAGATTCACTGGTACGGCCTGATGTACCTGTTCGGTTTCCTGGGCGGTTGGTTGTTGCTGACGTGGCGCGCCGGACGGCCCAACAGCGGCTGGACCCGGGACCAGGTCAGCGACCTGGTGTTCTACGCGGCGCTGGGTGTGATCCTGGGCGGCCGGGTCGGCTATGTGTTGTTTTATAATTTCGGTAAGTTTCTGGACGACCCGCTCTGGCTGTTCGCGATCTGGACCGGCGGCATGAGTTTCCACGGCGGCGCCCTGGGCGTGCTGTTTGCCTTCTGGTTGCTGGCCCGCAAGTTCGGCAAGCGCTACTTTTCGGTGGCCGATTTCGCCGTACCGGTGGTGCCCATCGGTTTGGCCACCGGCCGCTTCGGCAATTTCATCAACGGCGAGTTGTGGGGCCGGCCCTCGGACGCGCCCTGGGCGATGGTATTTCCGTCGGACCCCATGGGCGTGGCCCGCCATCCCTCACAACTGTATGAGTTTTTCCTGGAAGGCATCGTGCTGTTCCTGGTGTTGTGGCTGTATTCCGCGCGGCCGCGTCCGGCGGGAGCGGTGACCGGCCTGTTCGGGGTCGGCTACGGCGTGGCGCGCACCTTCGTGGAATTCTTCCGCGAACCGGACGCGCATATCGGCTATTTGGCCGGCGGCTGGCTGACCATGGGCATGCTGCTGAGCATTCCCATGATCGTGATCGGCGCCGCCATGATCGCCTGGGCCTACAAGCACGACGACCGCCCGCTGAAGAGAGGCTGACGCCATGAAGCAATATCTGGAACTGCTGCACCGGGCCCGGCACGAGGGCACCTACAAGGGGGACCGCACCGGCACCGGTACCTATTCGTTGTTCGGTCACCAGATGCGGTTTGATATGGCGGAGGGGTTTCCCCTGGTGACCACCAAGAAGGTGCACCTGAAGTCGATCATCCATGAGCTGCTGTGGTTTCTGGCCGGCGATACCAATATCCGTTACCTGAAGGAAAATGGCGTCAGCATCTGGGACGAATGGGCTACTCCGGAAGGCGATCTGGGCCCGGTCTACGGCGAGCAATGGCGCTGCTGGCCCACCGTGGACGGCGGCGTCATCGATCAGATCGACGAGGTGGTGGCGGAGATCCGTCGCAACCCGGATTCCCGACGGCTGGTGGTGAGCGCCTGGAACCCGGCGGTGCTGCCGGACCCGCGCCTGTCGCCGCGCGACAACGCCGCCAATGGCCGCCAGGCGCTGCCGCCGTGCCACTGTCTGTTTCAGTTCTACGTGGCCGACGGCAAGCTGAGCTGCCAGCTTTACCAGCGCAGTGGCGATATCTTCCTCGGCGTGCCGTTCAATATCGCTTCCTACGCATTGCTTACGTTGATGATCGCCCAGGTCTGCGACCTGCGGCCCGGCGAGTTCGTGCACACCCTCGGCGACGCCCATCTCTACAGCAACCATGTGGAACAGGCGGACACGCAACTGGCCCGCGAGCCCCGCGCGCTGCCGACCATGAAGCTGAACCCGTCGATCCGTGATCTCTATGCGTTCCGGTTCGAGGATTTCACCCTGGAAGGCTACGAACCCCATCCCGGTATCAAGGCACCGATCGCGGTGTGACGCCCTCTGCCGTGCAATGAAGGAGTCGCCATGACTTTTCGTCTCGCCATGATGGCCGCCAAGGCCGCCAATAACGTGATCGGGCGCAACAACGCCTTGCCCTGGTATCTGCCCAATGATTTGAAGTACTTCAAACGGGTCACGTTCGGCAAACCCATCATCATGGGGCGCAACACCTGGGAATCCCTGAAAGGCCCTTTGCCCGGGCGTACCAATATCGTGATCACCCGCCAGCCGGACTATTCGGCGCCGGGCGCCAAGGTGGCGGCGGACCTGGACCAGGCGCTGGAGCTGGCCGGGCATCTGGTGGTGGTGGAAGGGCACGAGGAGGTGGTGGTGATCGGCGGCGCGCAGATTTACGCGCTGGCGTTGCCGCGCGCGGACCGTCTTTATATGACGCAGGTGCACGCGGACGTGGAAGGCGACACCCGCTTTCCGGATTTCGATCCGGATCAGTGGCGTGAAGTGGCCCGCGAAGATTACCCGGCGGAAGGCCCCAACCCCTACGATTACTCGTTCATCGTCTACGATCGGGCTTAGGGCGTTCTTCAGAGGCTCCTTAGTAAAGCCCTTTGGTCTCACCGAGTCGGGTGGCGACATCGATCAATAAGCGGCGCCCGGTGGTGTTGAGTTTATCCGAGAGTTCAATCAGCTGGCGGGTGTCCTTGTCGAAGGCGCTCTTCGGGTCGCGCAGATGCGACGTTTTGGATTTGCCTTCCAGTTCCTCGAACAGTTCGGTGAGCGACATTTCCAGTGCATCGCACAGGCGCCCCAGCCGCTGCACCGACACATCCTGGCGATTGCGTTCGATGCGCGACAAATTGCCCGCGTCGGTACCCGCCCGAAACGCCACGTCTTCCAGCGTTTCGTCCCTGCGTACGCGCCTTGCTTTGAGAATGCCGCCGATATCCATGACGCCCAGTATTCGGAATGCGCTCTTGCATCCCAATGTGTTAATTGCAATGGCGCAAATTACCTGTGTTGCGTATTAGCAAATAAGGGGGCGTTGATGTTGAATCGGCGCAAGTCGCGACGTCTGTAAAACGTTAGGGTGCCGCCGTACCGGCGGCCCCGGGTGTCAGGCGCGCCGGTTGCCGCCGGTTAGCACCGGCAGGCCCAGAGCCAGGCGCAGGCGGGCGGTTTCGAAGGTGCCGCCGGGATCGCGAATCCGGCGTGGTTTGATACGCACTGCGTCCAGCCGTCGGGCGAATTCATCCAGCGGTAAGCCCAGGGCGTCACAAATTCGCACCAGTTGCACCACGGTCAGTTGCTGCTTGTTGCGTTCGATGCGGGACAAGTTGCCGGCGTCGGTGTGGGCCCGGGCCGCCACCACTTGCAAGGTTTCGTTCCGGTTCCGGCGCTGCTCTCTGAGAATGCCTCCAACGTCCATCATTGCAATTCCCTCTGCGGTTTCGGGTTCTTGTGTTGCGTTGCATGCACAAAAGCAATAAAGCTGAATTGCTTTTGCGCTAATCATTGTGTTTATACTTTGCGCAGAAAGGTTGTGCAAGGGCATGAATAGGGAATGGACGAGCAAGGATGGCGCGATGCCCTGCACGCTCTGGCATTGCAGGACCCGGGAAAGCAGGGCTGGCCGGATTCGAGCGGCACCGGCGCCTACGGGCTGACCTGGCCGGGCAAGGCAGCGATGCTGGCGGCGCTGGCGCGGCCCGCCGGTGCCGTGTTGAAGCCCTGGCCGGAAGCGGGGCTGAACGCCGTTCGGACGCCCCACGCCGTGATCGAAGGGGATAACCTGCCGGTGCTCAAGCGTTTGCGAAAACGCTATCGGGGCCGGATCAAAATGATCTATATCGACCCGCCCTACAACACCGGTGGCGACTTCCTGTACGCGGACAATTTCCGTGTCCCGCGCGGTGGCGATGCGGCCACCGACGGGGGTGAGGAAGGGCGGCGGCACGGGCGCTGGCTGAACATGATCTACCCGCGGCTGGCGCTGGCCCGGGAACTGCTGCGCGAGGACGGGGTGCTGTTCGTCAGCATCGATGACAATGAGGTGCACACCTTGCGGCTGGTGCTTGATGAGATCTTCGGCTCCGCCAACTTCGTCGCCATGTTCCCCTGGCAGTCGCGTACCTCGCGCCAGAACGATACCGACCTCTGCGTGCAGCATGAATACGTGGTCGCCTACGCCCGTCGGCGGCGCCACGCGCAGCGCCGGCTCACGGCGGCCAACGAGACGCTCTGGCGGACGCTGCCCGGGTTTGCCGCCTGGCCGTTGGCGGTGCGGGCGGGACGCTATAGCAACCCGGACAACGACCCGCGCGGGCCCTGGAAAGCCGACCCTTTCGACGCGCCCAATGTACGCCCGGCGCTGACCTATCCGATCACCAACCCGGCCACCGGGCAGGTGTTCCAGCCGCCGCCAGGACGCTGCTGGCGGACCGGGCCGGAGCGCTGCGCGGAACTGCAGGCGCAGGGGCGCATCCTGTTCGGGCGGCGCGGGCGTGCCCGGCCCCAGCTCAAGGTGTTCCTGGACGAAAAAAAGGCCTACGGAGAGGTCGCCACCACCTGGCTGGACGGCGCCACCTTCGGCACCGCCCGCGGCGGGACACAGGAATTGCAGGCGCTGTTCGGCGCCCGGGTGCCGTTTACCTACCCCAAGCCCACCGCGCTGCTGCGCTTTCTGTTGCGCCTGGCCACCGGTCCCGGCGATCTGGTGATGGATTTTTTCGCCGGCAGCGGCACCACCGGGCATGCGGTACTCGCCGAGAATCTGGCCGATGGCGGCGGGCGCCGGTTTCTGCTGGTGCAGAGGGCCGAAGCCACTGGCGAGCCGCGCTGGCCGACCATTGCCGATATCACCCGCGAGCGGTTACGGCGGGCGGCGCGGGAATTGGGCAGCGAGGAAGGGTTCCGGGCCTGGCGGCTGGTCACTCCTGATCGTGCAGGGTCCAGAAGCGGAACGCCACCACGTTGACCAGGGTGGCGGCGAGGCTCACCACCAGGCTGGCGACCAGCAAGACCACCGGATGATCGCCGATCACCCCGATCAACAGACTGTTGGTGAGAATCGCTACCCCGAGCACCAGCAGGCCGGCGAGCAGAATCGCGGCCAGCAGTGGCCATTGGCAGCGGCCGGTTCGCGTGAACGAGGTCTGCAGCGCGCTGAAGGGTGTATCGCCGCGCAGCATCACCCGGAACGGCGCGAAGCACAGCCGGGCGTAAACCCAGAACGCGGGAAAGAACAGCAGCATCCAACCCACCGATATCGCCAACGCCATCAAGAAATAGGTGGCCAGCAAATAGGGGAAACGCATAAAGGCGGCCAGGATACTGTGCCAGGGGCCCTGGCCGTCGCCGCGCTGAATCACCGAAAGCTGAAAGATCAGGGCGCCCTCGGCGAGCGGCCGCAGCACTATCAGAAACAGCATGCTGACGGCGTTGAAGCCGACCACCCTACCGTCGGCGTCATTGACGATCACCGGCCCCGCCAGCCACTGGAACAGCTCGCCGATCACCACGAAGGGCGCACTGATCATAAACAGCGCCGCCAAGTGGCGGCGCCAGAAATAGAGTGACTCTTTAAGGCGTTGCAGGATCAAGAGCGGCTTACCACCAGTACTTGCCCCAATACTCCGGGTTGGCCCAGAAGCGCGGGTTATTCCATTGGCGGCGGAAATTATAGTCGTCCAGATCGTAACTGTAGATATCCAGTTCGCGACCGTCCTGGGCGAAGTGACCTTCTTCCCGGCAACCCAGCGCCAGGAAGCCGTTGCGCGGCCAGCGCAGTTTTTCCGGCGCCAGGCGCGGCTGGTAGACCGCCACCATGGAGTCGGTGTGCAGGTTGCGTAGCAGGCCGAGCAGGGCCTCGCCGTCCTTGTGGCTCATGTATTCGAGCTGATCGGCGACCACCGCCATATCCACACGGCGCACCGCTTCCAACTGTTTGAACGGGTCCAGTTCCTGGATGCTGATCAGTTCGCAATCGTGATCGTCGCACCAGTGTTGCGCCACCGGCACCGGGTTCAGGCTCACGGTCAGCAGGCTGCGCGGTTGATGGCTGTCGAGGATGGCCGCCAGTTTTTCCTGGGGCGTTTCGATGGCTTTTGAGGCGGTAGCTGTATTCATGGGTTCAGTCTAGGCGGTTAAGCCGTTTAGCTCCAGGGCCGCCGGTCGCCAAAGCGGGCCCTTTGAGCGGGGCGCTTGACGGCATCGAATTACTTAATGATAATCATTCTCATATTCTTTCGAGCCGCGATACGCAAGGAGAACCGTCATGACCCAAGGAACCGTTGCACCCCGGAAGACCACCGTCCCCGCCGTCAATAAGCAGGGCCGCAACATCGCTATCAGTGACGACAGCGTGGCGACCAGCGTGGCGCTGCTCAACCGCGACGGCAAGCTGTGGATCGAGCACGGCGGCGAACGCTACCTGCTGCGCCGCACCGCCAATAACCGATTGATTCTCACCAAGTAGTTTCCCTGACTGTGGAACGCCAGCCGCCGCCAGCTGCCCACACCCTGTTATCACAGGAGGTCCGCTGTGACGGTCACCACTTTGGCGTCCGCGAACGACGCGTCCACGACTTTCCACCACTGCCGCGCCGCCCTCGGCGACCGGGTGCTGCGGCTGCAAGATGAACCCCTGGCCATCCTCAAGGGGCTCTACCGGCTCGGCGCGCTGGTGGTCACCACCTTCGCCGACGGGGCCCGGGTATCCCAGTCGATGCGCTATCCAGCGCTGCTGGACGACGAGGCCTGCCTGGAATCGCGCGGCGAGCAGTGCCGGCTCAGCCAGCAACTGAACCTGCCGTTGTGGCATTCGGTGATGGCGGTGCTGGCGCCGGTGGCCGACCTGCCGGCGCGCAGCCTGCTGTTCTTCGACCGCTACGGCGCGCCGGTGCAGCAAATGGCGGTGGCGCCGGAAACCGGCGGGCTGGCCTTCGAGGAACTGGTGTGCGCCATGCTGCATCCGGACCAGCGCCAGCTGGGCACGCCGCCGCCGCGCCACTATCGATTCGCCGGGCCGCCGGCGGTGGCGGACCTGGAACGGCAGTGGTCGCAACTGGATGACGACGGCTTCCGCGACCTGATGGCCGGCCTTGGCGACCGCCGCCAGGTGCTCTATCAGGCGGTGCGCGACAAGTTCGCCTGCCCGGTGCGCATGGAAACGGTGCCGGCGCTGCTGGCGCTGGCCGGTCAGCGCCAGCACGCGTTCACCGTGTGCACCGGCAATAACGGCGTGCGGCTGTGTCTGAGCGCCCCCTGGTCGCCGCCGCGCTGGCAGAAGGGGCACTGCCATCTGGCCCATAACGGCGTGCTGGTATCGCTGGATATGGGGCGGGTGGCCAGCGTCTGGCGGCTGCGCCGGCCGGGCCCCGGGCGGGTGGTCACCGCTCTGGAAGGGTTGGATGCGCAGGGCCGCTGGCTGTGGACGCTGTCCGCCGGCGACGACGAAGACGCCTGGCTGGCGCTGCTCGCCGACAGCCTGATCCGGGAAGGGCGGCCCGGCCAGCGGATGGCGTAATGCTAAAAGTGTTTGTCGAACTCGGTGAGCAGGGCCACCAGGTTTTCGGTGTCCTGAGGCAGCTCCTTGAGGGCTTCCTCGGCCATGGGGGCCACGTCGCACTGCGCCGGTAGCGGGTGCTGTTCGGCGAGCAGGGCGCGGAAGCGGGCGATGAACACCCACTGCAGCCACTGGCTGAAGTGCATGCGGTCGGCGAAGAACGGCGTCGCGCTCTCGAACGCTTCCGGCTCCGGGGGGTGGCCCTCCCAAAGCTCCAGACTTTGTAATTCGCTCTGCATGTCGTCGAGCAGTTGTTTCAGTTGGCGGCGGGTGTCGGTCATGGTTGTCGGCTTCAGTTGTCGAACAGGGGCAGCAGATCGGTCAGTTCGCGCAGATGGTGAATATGGTGATCGGGCTTGTCCAGGTCGCCGGGCCAGCGCAGGTCGATCAGGTTGGCCCACACCGCGTGGAAGCCGTGCCGGCGCGCCGCGTCCACGTCTTCCACCGGGTGGTCGCCCACATGCAGCGCTTGCTCCGGTTTTACCCCCGCACTGTGCAGCGCGGCCTGGAACATGTCCGGGTCCGGCTTGCGGCGGCCGATGCTCTCGGCGGAGTGGTGAAAGCCGAACAGCTCCCGGATGCCGATTCGCTTGAGGTCGGCGTTGCCATTGCTGAGCGCGCCCAGGGTGTAGCTGTCCGCCAGGGTTTCCAGCACCTCCAGCGCGCCGGGGAAAAACGTCACCTGGTTGCGGGCGTCGTGGAATACCTGGAAGGCATCGGCGGCGATATGGCGCGCTTCCTTATCCTTGAAACCGGCGTCGATGAACGCCTGGGCCATGGCGTCGCGACGCAGACGGGTCAGGTTGTTGAGGTAGTCCGGGTGCTCGCGCACCAACTGGTCGCGGACCGCGCGAACCCGTTCCGCGGTGAGCGCGGCGGCGGCCGAGGGGTGATGCTCGGCGATCCACTCGCTGCAGGTCTTTTCCGCCTGCCGTATCACCTCGTCCACCGGCCACAGAGTGTTATCCAGGTCGAAGGTAATCAGTTTCAGTCCGGTCATGGGCTCAATAATAAGGGGTTGCGGTTCAGTCGTCTTCCTCGCGCCGCTGGGCGCGCGGGTGGGCACCGTCGTAGATCCTGGCCAGGTGCTGGAAATCCAGATGGGTGTACACCTGGGTGGTGCTCAGGTTGGCGTGGCCGAGCAGTTCCTGCACCGCGCGCAGGTCGCCGGAAGACTCCAGCACATGGGTGGCGAAGGAGTGGCGCAGCTTGTGCGGGTGCAGGTTGTCGTCCAGGCCCCGGGTCAGCGCCGCCCGGCGTAGCCGTTGCTGGACGCTGGACGGGCTGATGCGCCGCCCGCGCCGGCTCAGGAACAGGGCGGGTTGGTCCGCGTCGGCGGTGAACAGGGGGCGGGCCCGCAGCCAGGCGCGCACCGCCTTCAGCGCCGGGGTGCCCACCGGCAGCTGGCGGGTCTTGTTGCCCTTGCCGGTGACCACCAGTTGGGCGCCGGCCAGGTCGATGCTGTCCAGATTCAGACTGATCAGCTCCGCCAGGCGCAGCCCGCAGGCGTACAGCAATTCCAGCATCGCCTGGTCGCGCAACCCCAGCGGGCCTTCGCCGCCCTCGGCGTCGAGCAGTTGGCGGGTCTGGTCCGCGTCCAGGGCCTTGGGCAGGCGCCGGCCGCTTTTTGGCGCGCGCACGTCCAGGGCCGGGTTGTCGCGGGCCAGGCCCTCGCGGTTCATCCAGGTGTAGAAGGTGCGCAGGGTAGAGAGCAAGCGTTGCAGGCTGCGCCCGCCCAGGCCCTGGCGGTGCAGCCGCGCCACCAGGGCGCGCACGTCGTGGACCGTGACCCGGGGCCAGGGCGGCAGATGGCCGGCGGCCCGCTCCAGGTCGCGCTGGTAGTGTTTGACGGTGTGCGGGGACAGCCGCCGTTCGCTGGCCAGATGGCGCACGAAGGCGATCAGCGGGTCGTCGCGGCGCTCAGGCACGTTGCGCCTGGCGCGGCGAGGCCGGCCGGCTGACGTCCACCAGCCGGCGGCTGAGCACCTGTCCGATATGGGTGATGAACAGGGTGCCCATGGAGCTGCGGAAGTGCATGGCGTCGCGGCTGCCGATGGCGAGAATACCCAGCCGGCCGTTATGTTCCAGCGGCACCACGGCGGCGGACCGTACCTGCTCGGCCTGGTCCTGGAACAGCGCCTGCAGCTCCTCGCCGCGCAGCACGCCGCACACCGCCTTGCCGGTGCGCAGCAGCGGCGCCAGCGGCGGCGGCAGGTCGTCCGGATCCACGAACCGCACCTGCTTGCGCACCTCGCCGAGCAGCTTGGCTTCCCGGTCGTGCAGCAGCAGCGCCACGGTGTCGCAGCGGAACTCGTCTTCCAGGCTGCGCAGCAACTGACGCAGCAGCTTGTCGGTGCTGCGCGCTTCCAGCAGCGCCAGGGTCAGGCGGCGGGTATGTTCGAACAGCTGGTCGTTTTCCCGGGCCACGTCGATCAGGCCGTTGAGCCGCTCACGCAGCTCCTGGTTGCGCTCGCGCAGGATCGCCGCCTGGCGCTCCAGCAGCGAGACCGCCGGGCCGCGCGGGTCCGGCAGGCGCATCAGCTCCAGCAGGTCGGAGCGCTGCTGGAAGAATTCAGGGTTCTGGCGCAGAAAGGCGGCCACCTTGTCGGCGCTCAGCTTGGTGTCGTCGGTCATGCCGAAGGCTCCGTGGTGGGGGCGCTGATCGGGCCCGCTACGTCGATTTCGCCATCATAGACACGGCTGGCGGGGCCTGTCATCCGGATACCGCCGCTGCCGTCGTAGTGAACCTGCAGGTCGCCGCCGGCCAGATGCACGGTGACGGTCTCGTCGAGCAGACCCCGGCGCTGGCCGCACACCACCGCGGCGCAGGCGCCGGAGCCGCAGGCCAGGGTTTCGCCGGCGCCGCGCTCGAACACCCGCAGGCGGATCTCGCGGCGGCTGACGATCTGCATGAAGCCCACGTTGACCCGCTCCGGGAACTGTTCGTGGCTCTCCAGCTCCGGGCCCAGGGTGGTCACCGGGGCGTTGTCCACGTTCTCGGTGAGCATCACCAGATGCGGGTTGCCCAGGCCCACCGCCGAGATCTCGTAGGCGTTGTTGCCCGACACCAGCACGTAGGTGTCCGCTTCCTGCTTGGCGAGGAAGGGGATCGCTTCCGGCGCCCACAGCGGCGCGCCCATGTCCACGGTGACCAGGCCGTCGTCGGTGACGTTCAGGGTCATCTCGCCGGCGGCGGTTTCCACCCGGATGCGGTGCTTGTCGGTGAGCCCCTCATCGCGCACGAAGCGGGCAAAGCAGCGCGCGCCGTTGCCGCACTGACTGACTTCCGAGCCGTCGGAATTGAAAATCCGGTAGCGGAAATCCACGCCCGCATGGCGCGGCGGCTGCACAATCAGCATCTGATCGAAACCGACCCCGAAATGCCGGTCGCCGAGCCGGCGCAGGTCCGCCACCGGCAACGGCGGGCCGTCCTCGGGCAGCGGCTGCTCGCAGCCGTTGATCACCAGGAAGTCGTTGCCCAGGCCGTGCATTTTGGTAAAGCGCAGTCGCATGGCGGCGTCCGGAAGCGGTTAATGGAAAACGCCATTGTAAGGCCGCGGGCCGGCGGCGGCTACAAGCCGCAAGCCGCAAGCCGCAAGCAGGCCGTGCTGGAGGGGAGGCCGTGCCGCTGGCGGGGCGCCAGCAAGTTGCAAGTTGCAAGTTGAACCGCGAGAGACGCCTCGACTGGCGGCGAGGCCGTGCCCGCGCTTAAAGTTAAGACCGTACCATCCCGGCCGCCAGGCCGTGGCAGGGCTTTTCAGTGGCGCCCTTCAACTTGCAACTTGTAACTTGTAACTGTTTCTTGACTGGCACGGCCGGCCCGCCACCATCGCTGGCTTGCAGCTTGCAGCTTGCAGCTTGCAGCTTGCAGCTTGCAGCTTGCAGCTTGCAGCTTGCAGCTTGCAGCTTGCAGCTCGTCTACAATGCACGCTCCTAACCGTTGGATGTCTCATGCTTTCCTATCGCCATTCCTACCACGCCGGTAATTTCGCCGATGTGCTCAAACACCTGGTGCAGGTGTCGGTGCTCGACCACCTGCTGCTGAAGGACAAGCCGTTCGTGGTGCACGACACCCACGGCGGCGCCGGGGTCTATGAGGTGGCGTCCGAGCACATGCAGAAGACCGGCGAATACCAGGAGGGCATCGCGCGCCTGTACGGCGCCAGCACCGGCTTGCCGGTGATCAACCGCTACCTGAATCTGATCGCCCGTTTCAGCCGGCCCGGCGGGCTCAGCCACTACCCGGGCTCGCCGGCGATCAGCGCCGCGCTGCTGCGCGACCAGGACCGGCTGCAGGTCACCGAGCTGCACAGCACCGACGCGGCCCTGCTGGAAGCGCATTTTCGCGGTGACCGCCGGGTGCGGGTCGCTAAGCAGGACGCCTGGGCGGGGGTGAAAGCGCTGTTGCCGCCGGCGCACAAGCGTGGCCTGGTGCTGGTGGACCCGTCCTACGAGCTGAGCGGCGACGACCGCGCCACCGTGGCCGGCGTGCGGGAGGCGATCAAACGCTTCAATACCGGCTGCTTCGTGGTCTGGTACCCGATGCTGCAGCGCCGCCGGGCGGACCATCTGGCGCGCGGCCTGATGGCGCTGGCCGACAAGCATCTGCGTTTGGAATTGAATGTGCTCAATGACGGCGCCGCCCGGGGCATGACCGGGTCCGGGCTGGTGGTGCTGAACCCGCCCTGGACCCTGGCGGGGCAAATGGAACAGGCGTTGCCGTTCCTGCACGGCAAGCTCAGCCAGGGCGGCGGCGGTTACCGGCTGGAGAGCGATGGCGGCGTGCTGCTGGAGCACGCCGCTCGCTAGCAGGCTGCTAGGGCAGCAGCGTCTCCAGGCGCAGTTGTTCGTCCACGGTTTCCCGGGCGCGCACCAGGAACGCCTGGTCGCCGTCCACCATCACTTCGGCGGGCCGGTTGCGGCTGTTGTAGTTGCTCGCCATCACGAAGCCGTAGGCGCCGGCGGAGCGCACCGCCAGGTAATCACCGGGTTCCAGTGCCAGGGCCCGATCCTTGCCCAGGAAGTCGCCGGTTTCGCACACCGGGCCGACAATGTCCCAGTCGCGGCAATCGGCGTCATGGGGTTTCACCGGCACGATCTCCTGCCAGGCGGAGTACAGGCTGGGCCGGATCAGGTCGTTCATGGCGCCGTCCACCACCGCGAAGTTGCGGTGTTCGGTGGGCTTGAGGAACAGCACCTGGGTGATGAACAGACCGGCGTTGGCGGCGATCGAGCGGCCCGGTTCGATGTGCACCGGCAGGTCCCCGGGAATGTGCTTGAGCAGCGCTTCCACATAGTCGGAGCGGGCCGGCGGCGCTTCGTCCTGGTAGGTGACGCCCAGGCCGCCGCCCAGATCCAGATGCTGGATTTCGATACCCAGAGTCTGCAGATCGCCGAGCAGTTTCAGCACCCGCTCCAGGGCGTCCTCGAACGGCGCCAGGCGGGTCAGTTGGCTGCCGATGTGGCAGTCGATGCCCAGCACCTTGATGTGCGGTAGCTCCGCGGCCCGCTGATACAGCGCCGGCGCTTTCTGGATGTCGACGCCGAACTTGTTCTCTTTCAGGCCGGTGGAGATGTAGGGGTGGGTCTGGGCGTCCACGTCCGGGTTCACACGAATCGCGATCGGTGCCACCCGGTCCAGCTCGCCGGCCACCAGGTTGAGCAGCTCCAGCTCGGCGGCGGACTCCACATTGAAACAATGAATCCCCACTTTCAGCGCATCGGCCATCTCCCCGGCGGTTTTGCCGACCCCGGAGAACACGATGTTGCGCGGCTCGCCGCCGGCGCGCAGCACCCGCTCCAATTCGCCGCCGGAGACGATGTCGAAGCCGGCGCCGGCCTGGGCCAGCACCTGCAGCACCGCCAGGTTGCTGTTCGCCTTGACCGCGTAACAGACCCGGTGCGGATGCTCGCCGAAGGCATCATCAAAGGCGTGGTAATGGGCCTCCAGGGCGTCCCGGGAATACAGATACAGCGGCGTGCCGAAGCGCTCCGCCAGTTGCGTCACGGGCAGCTCTTCGGCGAACAGTTCGCCGTCGCGGTAGGAGAAGGGATCCATGGTCATTCCTGGTCGTCGTCCTTGGATGGGTCGTCGTTTTCGGTGTCCCGGTCCAGGCTGTCGCCGCCCAGCGGCTGGGCCGACTCGGGCCGGTCGTCGGCCATGTAGAGCGGGCCTTTCTGGCCGCAGCCGGCGAGCAGGGCCGTCATCATTATCAGCAGATAAACCGCGCGCATACGAAGTACTCCGGCGTGGTGGGTGCAATGGCGAGCAGTATAGCCGCTTCTAAACAGTGACACGATGCGGTGACAGGACGCTCAGCGCAGCGCGTCGCGACCGCGCGCCACGGCGGCGCGCACCTGGTCAGGGGCGGTGCCGCCGATGTGATCGCGGGCGCTCACCGAGCCTTCCAGGGTCAGCACCTCGAACACGTCCTCGTCGATCTGATCGCTGAACTGGCGCAGCTCGGCCAGGCTCATATCGCTGAGGTCTTTTTTCTTCTCGAGGCCCAGCGCCACTGCCTTGCCGACGATTTCGTGGGAGTCACGGAAGGCAATGCCCTTGCGCACCAGGTAGTCGGCCAGGTCGGTGGCGGTGGCGAAGCCGCGCCGGGCCGCCTCGCGCATCACTTCCCGGTTGGGTTCGATGGCCGGGATCATGTCGGCGAAGGCGCGCAGGCAGCCGGCCAGGGTGTCCACCGCGTCGAACAGCGGTTCCTTGTCTTCCTGGTTGTCCTTGTTGTAGGCCAGCGGTTGGCTTTTCATCAGGGTCAGCAGGGCGATCAGGTGGCCGTTGAGGCGGCCGGTCTTGCCACGCACCAGTTCCGGCACGTCCGGGTTTTTCTTCTGCGGCATGATCGAGCTGCCGGTGCAGAAGCGGTCGGGCAGGTCGATGAAGTTGAACTGGGCGCTGGTCCACAGCACCAGTTCCTCGCTGACGCGCGACAGGTGGGTCACGCAGAGCGCGGCCAGGGCGCAGAACTCGATGGCGAAATCCCGGTCGCTGACCGCGTCCAGGGAGTTTTCGCAGACCTCGTCGAAGCCCAGCAGCTCGCGGGTGCGTTCACGGATGATCGGATAGGTGGTGCCGGCCAGGGCGGCGGCGCCCAGCGGCATGCGGTTGACCCGCTTGCGGCAGTCGGCGAGCCGTTCCCGGTCGCGCTTGAGCATCTCGAACCAGGCCAGCAGATGGTGGCCGAAGGTCACCGGCTGAGCCGTCTGCAGATGGGTGAAGCCGGGCATGATGGTGGCCGCCTCGCGCTCCGCCTGGTCCAGCAGGCCGGTCATCAGCCGTTCCATTTCGCCGTCGATCAGGTCGATTTCGTCGCGCAACCACAGGCGGATGTCGGTGGCCACCTGGTCGTTGCGGGAGCGGCCGGTGTGCAGCTTCTTGCCGGTGATGCCGATCTTGTCGGTGAGGCGCGCCTCGATGTTCATGTGCACGTCTTCCAGCGCCACCGACCACTGGAACTCGCCGGCCTCGATCTCGGCGCGGATCTCGTCCAGGCCCTGAACGATGGCGTCGCGTTCCTCGCCGGTGAGCACGCCGGCTTCCGCGAGCATGGTGGCGTGGGCCTGCGAGCCCTGGATGTCCTGGCGGTACATGCGCCGGTCGAAGCCGACGCTGGCGGTGAAGGCCTGCACGAAGGCATCAGTGGACTCGCTGAAGCGGCCGCCCCAGAGTTGGTTTTGCTGGTTGTCGCTCATCTTGCTGCTCACGTCCGGCTTGCGGGAATACGGGAATTGACAGGGCGCGCAGTATAGCATCGCCGGACGGTGGTATCGTACCCAAAACCTCAATACAGGATACAGGATGAAGGATACAAGGGATGGCACGGTGCCTGCTTTTTATCCTGTATCCTGCATCCTGAATCGCGGCCGAAGGCCGCTCTTTGATTGGCAGTCGCCCCATGGCCGAGTCCCGTAACAACGTCTTTCTGCCCGATCTGTGCACCACCCGCGCCGTGTTGGTGGTGGTGGTGGCGTCGGAATTGATGGCCATCGTGATCAGCCTGGTGGCCGGTTACTTCGAACCTTTCGGCTTCGAGCGGCTGGCGTTGACGTCGCTGTTTATCCAATGGATTGCGCTGACTTCGGCGGCGCTGGTATGCCATCTGCGCGGCCGCCTCAACCGCCTGCCCCAGGCCTGGGCGGCGCTGGCGGTGGTCGCCCTGGTGGCCTTCGACACCCTGGTGTTCAGCTTGCTGGCGCGGACGCTGATGTCCTGGGTGTCCGCCGCCGCCCTGCCGCCGCTGTGGCACTGGGATATTTTCGCCAACGTGATGATCGCGGCGATCATCTCCGGCCTGGTGATGCGCTATTTCTATGTGCAGGAGCAGCTCCGGCTCAAGGACCGGGCGGAGTTGAAATCGCGCATCCAGGCGCTGCAGTCCCGCATCCGCCCGCATTTCCTGTTCAACTCCATGAACATCATCGCCACCCTGATCCGCATCGACCCGGACGCCGCCGAGCAGGCCGTGGAGGATCTGTCGAGTCTGTTCCGGGCCAGCCTCAAGGACAGCGGCAGCGAGGTCAGTCTGGCCGAGGAACTGGCGCTGTGTGAGCGTTATATCCGCATCGAGCAACTGCGTCTGGGCGAGCGTCTGGGCGTGGAGTGGTGTATTGAACTGGATCCCGATTCCGTGGCGTTGCCGCTTTTGACGTTGCAACCGTTGCTGGAAAATGCCATCTATCATGGCATACAGCCGCTCGCGGAGGGCGGCGTGGTGCGTATCGCCGCCGCCGTCGAGCAGGGCCGGGTGGTGCTGCGCGTGAGCAACCCCAAGCAGGACTGCGCCAGCGCCCATCAGGGCAACCGGATGGCACTGGACAATATCCGCCACCGGCTGGAGGCCCTGCACGGCCCCAGCGTGGCGGTGACGGCGCGTTCGCAGCAGCAACACTACGAGATTGAAATCAGCTACCCCCCCAATAAAAGAATGGGGTGAACAAGAAAAAAGGGGAACCCATGGACGACATCGCGAAAATGAAGGTGCTGGTCTGCGACGATGAGGCGCTGGCCAGAATGCGCCTGAAACGTCTGGTGGAGATGGCGAACATGGAAGTCAGCGCGGAAGCCGCCAGCGGCCGCGAAGCGGTGGAAAGCGCCGGTCGGCTGCGCCCGGACGTGGTGCTGATGGACATTCGCATGCCGGACATGGATGGCCTGGAGGCCGCCGCCCATCTGGACAAGATGGAGAACCCGCCGGCGGTGATTTTCTGCACCGCCTATGAAGAGCACGCCCTGCAGGCGTTCCGCGTGCACGCGGTGGACTACCTGCTCAAGCCGGTGGGCGCTCAGGATCTGAAACGGGCGCTGGATCAAGCGCGCGCCCTGAACCGGATGCAGATCGCCGAGCTCAGCCACAAGATGGCCGCCAACCAGAGCGGCCGCCGCCGCCATCTCAGTGCCCGCACCCATCGCGGCCTGGAACTGGTGCCGGTGGAGGAGGTGCGCTATTTCCAGGCCGACCAGAAATACGTGGCGGTGCACCACGCCGGCGGCTACGTGTTGATCGACGAGCCGCTCAAGGCCCTGGAAGACGAATTCGCCGACCTGTTCGTGCGTATCCACCGTAGCACCCTGGCGTCGCTGCACTTTATCGAAAGCCTGGAATGCTCCCGCCAGGGCCGCTTTGAAGTGCGCCTGCGCGGCGTCGACCGACCGCTGGACGTCAGCCGCCGGCACATGCCCGGCCTGCGCCGCGCCCTCGTCAAACGCGGATAGCGGCCCGCGAATCGCGAGCCGTGAATAGGATGCAGGATACAGCGCGGGCAAGCGCTACGCAGCGTCACGGGCGCGCCCGCGCTTTGACCTCTGTGCGCGGTCACGGCGTGTCGGACCACCGCGGCCTGATTCGCGCTGTATCCTGCATCCTGAATCGGGCGGCGGAGCCGCCCTCGGTCTGGCCGCCGCACGGCTCCTTTTTCAACTTGTAACTTTCAACTTGCTCCTATTCTGTGTGCCGCTCTCGGCGGAGCGGTGGCTTTTCCATTACAATCCAGCTACTTCACCCCCGCCCAGGAGCTTTCATGTCTCGCGAGATTTTGCGCATCGCTACCCGTTCCAGCCCTCTGGCCATTTGGCAGGCGGAGTACGTCCAGAAGCGGTTGGAGGCCCTGCATTCGGGGTTGCGCGTGGAGCTGGTGCGGATCAAGACCCAGGGCGACAAGATTCTGGATACGCCGCTGGCGAAAATCGGCGGCAAGGGGCTGTTCGTCAAGGAACTGGAAGAGGCGATGATGGACGGGCGCGCGGACATCGCCGTGCATTCCATGAAGGACGTGCCCATGGAACTGCCCGAGGGCATGGCGCTGCCGGTGATCTGCGAGCGGGAAGACCCCCGCGACGCCTTTGTGTCCAACCACCACGACAGCTTGATGGGGCTGCCCGAGGGCGCCCGGCTGGGCACCTCCAGCCTGCGCCGCCAATCCCAGGTGCTGGCTCAGCGGCCGGACCTGAAAGTGTCCAGCCTGCGCGGCAATGTGCAGACCCGCCTCGGCAAGCTGGACGGCGGCGAGTTCGACGCCATTATCCTTGCCTCGGCGGGCCTCAAACGCCTGGAGATGCACGAACGCATCCGCTACGACATGCCGCCGGAAGAATGCCTGCCGGCGGTGGGCCAGGGCGCCGTGGGCATTGAGTGCCGCGCCGACGACAGCGACACCCGGGCACTGCTGGCGCCGCTCAGCGACGCTCTGACCTGGGACCGGGTTACCGCCGAGCGGGCCATGAACCGGCGTCTGGAAGGCGGCTGCCAGGTGCCGATCGCCGGCTTCGCGCTGCTTGAGGACGACGGCCGGCTATGGCTGCGCGGCCTGGTGGCCAGCGAGGACGGCGCCACCGTCCTGCGCGCCGAAGCCCGCGCGCCCCGCACCGAGGCCAGCGAGTTGGGCATCGGCATCGCCGAATCGCTGCTGGAGCAGGGCGCCGACCGGATTCTGCGCGCCCTTTACGACCAGGCATGAGCCGTGGCGTGGTGGTGACCCGGCCCGCCGGCCAGGGCGAACCCCTGGTGGCCCGGCTGGTGGAAAACGGCCATCGGGCCTGGGCGGTGCCGGCCCTGGAGATTGAGCCGCTGGCGCTGGAAGAGAGCCACCGCCGGCTGCTTTTCGATCTGGATCTCTACCACGCGGTGTTTTTCGTCAGTGCCAACGCCGCCCACCATGCCTTGAACGCGTTCGCCGATCTCTGGCCGCAGTGGCCGGTGGGGCTACACTGGCTGGCGGTGGGCGAGTCCACCGCCAGCGTGATTCGCGCGGCCGGGCTGACCCCCGAGTACCCCAACAGCGGCTTCAATTCCGAGGCGGTGCTGGCGTTGCCCTGTCTGGCGTCGGTGGCGGAAAAGCGTATTCTGATCTGTCGGGGTGAGAGTGGCCGTGACTGGCTGGCGGCGCGGCTGCGGGAAAAAGGGGCGGCGGTGGATGTGGTGCCCTTTTACCGGCGTCTGCCCGCCCCCGGCCGCCATTGGCCCGAGGGCGCCGATACGGTGATGATCACCAGCGTGGAAGGTTGGCGTGCCCTGTCCGAGCGGGTGCCCGCCCAGGCCACGGTGATCGCCGCCGGGGAGCGGGTCGCCGCCGCGGTGGCCGAGCATCATTCGGGGCCGCTGGTGGTGGCCGCCAGCGCTCATGACACCGACATGCTGGCCGCCGTGCCGCCGCTTTGACGGCCTCCCCGTTATAGACTGGGTGGTGATAGTGGATGGTGACGGTGGATGGCGATACGGGGTTGGACGGCGTCGGCCGCGCTCTTTATCGTCTATACATCCCACTGTCAGTCACCACGGGAACGACCGGGATCGTCCGCCGCCGGCGGAAACAACAATAGGGAGACCCCATGACGCACCGCGCTTTCCCCCGCCAACAGGGCGTGAGCCTTTGGCCGCTGCTTATCGTGCTTATTGTCCTCGCCGCTCTGGCCGCCGCCGGCTGGTGGGGCTGGCAACAATGGCGAGTGTTGGAGCAGGGCCGTCGGGCCAGCCAGGGCGAGATCAGCGACCTGCGCAGTGAACTGAACCGGGAATCCCAGCGCCGCGATCAGGCCATTAAGGAAATACGCGAGTCCCAGGACCGCATCCAGGCCGCCCGCGCCCGCGACCGGGAAGCTCTGGCCGATGTCCGCCAGGGCGGGCAGCGTTTGTGGCTGATCAACGAAGCGGAATCCCTGGCCGCTCTGGCCGGCCAGCGTCTGATGCTTACCGGCGACGCCGATGCCGCGCGCCGTCTGCTGCAGGCCGCCGACCAGACCCTGGCACGCCTGAACGACCCCCAGGCCCTGCCGGCGCGCAAAGCGTTGGCGGTGGACATGGAAAAACTCAACGGTGCCCGCCAGGTGGACGTGGAAGCCATGGTGCTGCGCCTGGGCGCGCTGCAGGCGCTGATCCCGGAGCTGGCGGTGCCGGAACGCCAGGCGCCGCCCGCCGAGGACACCGAGCAGGACGCCGGCTGGTGGCAGCGGTTGCTCAACCATCTGCCGGTCACCGTGCGCCGCCATGACGGCGAGGTGCCGCTGCCGCTCACCGAAACCCAGGCGTCCACCGTGCGTCTGACGCTGGAAGCCAGTCTGCAGCAAGCGCAACTGGCGTTGATGCAGCGGCGCGTCAAAGTCTACCGGCAGGCGCTGGATAACGCCGTCGCCATGCTCAACCAGTGGTTCCAGGAAGATCAGGGACGCGTACGGCAGATGCGCGCCGCCCTGAAAGAGCTGGGCGGCCAGCAGGTGGAGCAGGCGTTGCCGGAAATCGGCGCCGGCCTGGCCGCGGTGCGCGGCCTTAAGCGGGATCTGCTCAAAGGTAACCGGGACGGTGCGGCCGGGGAGGCCGGCCGATGAAAAAAGCCCTGCTGCTGATCGTCGTCGTTCTGCTGGCGGCCACCTTCCTGGGCCGCTGGATGGCCGCCGATTCCGGCTATTTACTGGTGATCCGCGACCAATGGCGGCTGGAGTCCACGCTCGGCTTCGCGCTGCTCGCCCTGATTCTGGGCGCGGTGGCGCTGATCGTTCTGACATTGCTCGGCAATCTGGCCTGGAATCTGGCGGAACCGGTGCGTGCCACGCGGCGGTTCCGTCGCGGCCTCGCCCACCGGCGCCTGAAGAGCGGTTTTATTCTGTTGATGGACGGCGAGCTGGATAAGGCCGAACGTCTGCTCACCGCCGCCGGCCGCGAAGGGGACTGGCCGCTGGTGGCCTGGCTGCTGGCGGCGGAATGCGCCCGCCAGCGCGGCGACGGCGAGGCCCTGGAAGACTACCTGCAGAACGCCGCCCGCAGCCGCCGGGGTGAAGCCTTCAGTGGCTTGATGCGCGCCCGCTTCGCGCTGGATGACGGTCGTCCCGCCGCCGCCCACCAGGAACTGAAAGGCCTGGTGGAACAGGCGCCGGGCAACAAACGTGTGCTGGCGCTGTACGCGGACGTGCTGGAACGCGAGCGCGACTGGCCCGCCCTGTGCGCCCTGGCGCCCCGGTTGCGGCGCGCCTTGGGCGACCCCTACGCCGCCCGCCGGGAGCGCCGCGCCTGGCTGGCGCGGGTGCAGCAACTGGCGCAAAAGCCCGGCTTCAACGACGGCGACAGCCGCGCCCGCGAACTGCGTGATCTGTGGAAGCAGGTGCCCAGCGCCCTCAAGCAGGATCCGGCCATGGTGGCGCGCTACGCCGGCTTCCTGGCGCAGCTCGGCGAGGGCGGCCGCGCCCTGTCGCTGGTCAAGGAGCAATTGGCGCGGGATTGGGACGACCGCCTGCCGCCGGTGCTCGAAGCCATCGACGACGTCTCGCCGGACGAGCTGCTGCAGAACCTGGAGCAATGGCTGGTCAACCGCCCGGGTAACGCGGCGGTGCTGGTTACCGCCGGGCGCGTGGCGCTCAAGGCGCGGCTGTGGGGCAAGGCGCAGAACTTCTTCGAGGCGGCGGCCAATTCCAGCCAGAGCGCCACCGCCCTGGCGGAGCTGTCGCGGCTCTACCTGGCGCTCGGCGACCAGGTGAAAGCCGCCGGCGTACTGGAGCGGCGCGTCGCCGAACTCGACGGCCAGCTCCCGGACCTGCCGCTGCCCTGATAGGGCTGGTGTGCTTAGCACCGGGGGCGGCTACGTAGCCCGGTTCAGTCTTGGTGGCCGCCGCGTAGGTCGGGTTAGCGAAGCGTAACCCGACACGGTCTGTCCGACACGGTCTGTTTGACAGCGACGCTCGGTAAGTATTTGCAGGGCCGATTGTCGGGTTACGGCCTTTGGGCCTAACCCGACCTACGGAGCTACCGGAGTTCGGCGGCGATCTGCTCGGCGACGGCCTGCCAGGCGGCGTCGAGGCGGGCGACCAACTCCGGGTAGCCGTCCCGGTTGAGGGGGCGGGTGATGTCGAAGTGTCCGCTCTGTTCCAGACTTTCGTTCTGCCCCGACGGCTCGCCCTGATAGCGCCACTGGCCGCTGACGCGGGCGTTACCGTCCGTGGTGCCCTGGAAGCGGGTCACGCTCACCGTCAGCCGGCCCTCGGCGGGCGCGCCGGCGGTCGCCAGGTGATGACGCAGCGCCCGGCGCAGCTGGTTGGGCAGAGGTTCGGCCCACAGATGGCTGCGGGCGGCGTGCACCGAAGTGGGCGCGGTTTCCACCACCACGCCGGCCTGGTCCAGGTAGCCGGCCACGTCCACCCGCACTCGGGGCAGCCGGTCGGGCACGGCGGGCTCGCTGGCGGCGGGCAGCAGGTAGCTGGGTTCGCTGACTGAGCCGCCGCTGGCGCAGGCGCCGAGCAGGGCGCTCATGCCCAGCAGCAGGGCGGCGAGGGGCAAGTGGAAACGGTCACTCATGGGGCTGGGCCTTGGGCACGGGATCCGCCGGCGGATCGTGTTGGAAGATCAGAGCATTGGGCTGCTGGCGCAGGGTGCGCAGCACCGGCTCCACGTCGCGCAGTACTTTTTCCAGGCGCTGCAGGGTATCGCCGATCTGGCGTCCGTCGCCGCCGGAGAGACCGTCGAGGGTTTCTTCCAGGGCGGACAGCGTGTCGTTGAGGCGGCCGGGCAGGCGCTGCATGTCCGAGCCGCCGAGCAGTTTTTCCAGCCGGTCGGCGGTGGCGGCGATCTCCTGCAAGGCGCTTTCCGAGGCGGCCAGATTGCGATCCAGGCCCTCGGCGATGTCCTGCAGCGGCAGGCCGTTGAGGGTCTCCAGAAGCTGAGCGATCTGCCCTTCGATTTGCGCCAGCCCGCCGGGCACCGTGGGGAACACCGGCAGGTTTTCAAAGCGCTCGGCCTGGTAGGCCGGGGCATCGTCGTGCACCTGCACGTCCACGAACAGGGCGCCGGTGAGCAGGTTGCCGGATTTCAGGCTGGCGCGCAGACCGCTCTGGAACATCCGGTCCAGGCGCCGGCGCCAGTCGTCCAGCAGCACGTCACCTTCGCCGGCGATACGCTGCGGCTCAATGCGGATCAGCACCGGAATCGAAAAGCGGTTCAGTGAATCCGGTTGTTCGGCGGTGAACCGCCAGGGCACCTGCTCCACGGTGCCCACCCGCACGCCGCGGTACTCCACCGGCGCGCCCCGGCGCAGGCCGCGTACGGTGTCCTCCACCAGCAGCACGTATTCCAGGTACTGATCGAACAGACCGCGCCGGGCCGCTTCCTGGTCCGGATAAAGGGTGTATTCGCGACCGTCTTCCACCGGGGTGCCGGCGGGCATGGTGTCGTCGGGCACGCCAAAGGACACGCCGCCGCCGAGCAGGGTCTCCAGCGATTGCAGATTGACCTGGAAGCCCTGGGTGTCGAGTTGGAAGCCGACCCCGGAAACGCTCCAGAAGCGGGAGGTGTCGGTGACCAGCACGTCGTAGGGCTGCTCCACGAAGATGCGGTGGCGGATGCGTTTTTCATCGGCCAGGAACTCGGTTTCCACCACCCGGCCCACGGTCAGGCTGCGGAAGGTAATGGGGTCGCCGGTGGTGACGCTGTTGCCCGGCTCGCTGAACAGGGTCAGATAGAGGCCTTCGGCGCCGGCCTCGGTGACCGGCGGTTGATCCTCCACCGTGAAGCGGCGCTTCTTTTTATCGCTGTCGCCGGGGAGCAACTCGATGTAGGCGCCGGACAACACCGTGCCCAGGCCGCTGATGCCCTCGCGGCCGATGCGTGGTTTCACCACCCAGAAACGGGTGTCCTCGTTGAGCATGCGGTCGCTGCCGTCCTGCATGCGGGCGGTCACCAGGGTGTGTTGCAGGTCTTCGGAAAGAGATACGGATTCCACCGTACCCACTTTGACGCTGCGGGTCTTGATCGCGGTTTTGCCCGCTTCGATGCCTTCCGCGTCCTCCATCTTCAGAGTGATGGTGGGGCCCTGTCCGGACAGGTGGTCGAACGCCAGCCACAGGCCAATCAGCAGGGCGATCAGTGGGATCAGCCACACCGGCGACAGGCGGGGCAGGGTTTCGGCGATGGCGCGGGAAGGCTTGGAGGTCATCGTTCTGCCATGGTCGGAGTTACGGGGCGCGTCGGGTCGGACGACGCGTCACTGGGCTGCTGGCGGTCCCAAAGCAGCCTTGGGTCGAAACTGAACGCGGCCAGCATGGTCAGCACCACCACCGCGGCGAAGGCGACACCGCCGGGCCCCGGGGTGATCGACATCAAATTACCGAGGCGCACCAGGGCCACCACGATGGCGACCACGAACACATCGATCATCGACCAGCGCCCGACCCATTCGGTGATTCTATAAAGGCGCATTTGCGCGCGCATATCCAGCGGTGCCTGACGGCGCGCCGCCAAGCACAGCCAGGCGAGCGCCATGATCTTGCCAAAGGGTACCAGAACGCTGGCGGTGAAGATGATCAAGGCGATCGGCCAGTCGCCGTGAGAAAGAAACTGCAGCACGCCGGAAATGATGGTGGACGGCTGGGTGTTGCCGAGGCTGGTGGTGGCCATGATCGGGTAGAGGTGCGCCGGGAAGCAGAACAGGGTGGCGGCGACCAGTAGCGCCCAGGTGCGCTGCAGGCTGGCAGGCTGGCGCGGGTGCAGTGTGCCGCCGCAACGTTGGCAATGACGGTA
This sequence comes from Alcanivorax sp., assembly GCA_036276955.1. Lineage (GTDB taxonomy): Bacteria > Pseudomonadota > Gammaproteobacteria > Pseudomonadales > Alcanivoracaceae > Alloalcanivorax. The sequence continues at coordinate 34,819 of DASUNW010000043.1, forward strand.
GGCGTCGACGCGTTGCAGCTGGCCGCATTGCTCGCAGCCGATCAGCCCCTGTTCGTCGGCGGTGAGACCGGCCTCGGTGCCCGGTGGCGCCTGCGGCGGCCCGGTGAGCCGCACCCACAGCGCCAGCGGATGCAGACGCTGCACGGTCACCAACAAGGCCAGCGCGAAGCCGGAGAACGCCCAGAAGCCGGGTTTCAGGGACACCTGGGCCATGCCGGCTATTTTGATCAGGCTGACCAGCGCGGCGATGGCGAACACATCGGCCATCATCCAGGGGCGCCAGCGGGGCAGGGCGCGTACCAGCATGGCGGTGCCCGGCAGCCCTGTGGTCCGCGCCAGGCTGGCGTGCACCCAGAGCAGCGCGGCGAGAAAGCAGGCCGGCATCACCACGATGGTGGCGAACACCACCACCGCCAGGGCCGGATGGTGGAACGCCGCCAACTGGGTGGCGGCGTCCAGCAGCCCCATCTGGTCGCTGATGCCGTTCTTCTCGAAACGTATGTAGGGAAACGCCAGGGCCACGCCGAGCAGAATCAGGGCGCTGGCCGCCAGGGCCGGGCTGGTTTGGTCGTTGACGGTGTGCCGCGCCAGGGGATGGCGGCATCGCGGGCAGCGTACCCACTCGCCGGGCGCCGGCGGCGCCACCGACAGAATCAGATCGCACTGGGGACAGGGCACCAGGGTGTCGGAGGGCTGTCGGCGGGTCTCTTCCATGGGGTAACCGTCGATGAACGATGGCTCATTGTGCCGACCAGTGGTGATGAGCCGCAAGCTACAAGCCTCAAGCTGCCCTAACGCGGCGCGTAATCAAACACGTCGGAATGAATATTCTTGGCCGGCACGCCCTCGGCCACCAGGTCGTCGAACACCGACCAGGCCATGGCCGGGGAGCCGCCCACGTAGAATAGCGGCGCCTGGGGTTCGGCCAGGGCTTCCAGGGCGGCTTCGTGGACCAGGCCCTGGGCGTGGCCGGGGCGGCTTATGTCCGACAGCGCGGTGACCGCGTGGAAATCCGCCAGCTGGCGGCGCCACTGCGCCGGCAGGTCCGGCAGGTAAAGATCCTCCTCCACGCGGGCGCCCCAGAACAGGCGCACCGGGTGCGGGTACTCCAGCTCAATCAGCCGCTCGATCATCGCCTTTACCGGCGCGAACCCGGTGGAGCCGCAGATAAACCACAGCGGCCGGTCCAGGGCCCGGTCGATGAAGCGGTTGCCGCCGGGCAGGGTCACGGTCACCGTGGCCTGATCGTTGAGGTCCGCCATGATGGCGTGGGCGGCGCTGTTGTCGTCGCCGTGGCGCACGTGCAGTTCCAGATCGCGGCCGCCGGGCGGGTTGGCGATGGAGAACGGGTATTCGCCGTGCGGCAGCGCCAGCGTCAGGTACTGGCCGGCGTGCCAGCGGACCGTTTTACCGGCGGGCAGGCGCAGCCACACGCGCGTCACGTCGTGGTTGAGCGGTTCACGCTCGATGATCTGGCATTGCACTTGGTGCACGGGCAGTTCGCCCGGTGCGGTAATCTCTGGCACGTCGATCTCGCAATCGCTGATCGGAATGGCCACGCAGTATAGCACCCGGTCGGCGCCGGGCCCGTGGGCGTGGGTGATGTCGCCGTTGCCGGCATGGCGTACCGCCCCGGCCGTCAGACGCCCCTGGCAACGCAGGCAGACGCCGTTGCGGCAGGCGTGGGGAAAACCGAAGCCCGCTTCCCGGGCCGCGGTGAGAATGGGGACGTCCGGCGCGCAGTTCAAGACGTGACGGCCGTTGATCCCCACGCGGAAGGTCATAAACGGGTTTTGGCTCAGCCCGCCACGCCCACGAAGAGGGCGACAATGCAGCCCATGCCGAAGAACCATACCAGGGAGCGGGCGCTGGCCCAGTCGCCGATGTAGCAGATGCCGTACAGAACACGGCTGAGCACGAACGCCAGCGCGATGCCGTTAATGGTGGCCTGCGGCGCGGTGCCGGCGAGGTGCGCGATGATCACCGCCGCGGCGAAGCCGGGCAGAATCTCGAAGCTGTTCTGTTGCGCCCAGTGGGCCCGTTTGCGGGCACCGTCCAGTTTCTCCAGGAACTCGCGCGGGTTCTTGTTCTCGTTGAGACCGAAGCCGCCCTGGAATTTGGCGAAGCCGGTGAAGGCATACGGCAGCAGGATCGCCGCCAGAACACACCAATACGCTAACGTCATTGTTATTTGCCTCAAATAAGGTTGTGGGGAACCCGACCTACAGTCGCTATATTCCGGGCCGCGATCAATGACCGGATTGTAATGTCTGTTCAATCAGGGCAAAGCGGTCCTGGCCCCACACCAGGCGGCCGTTGAACCGGAAGCTGGGCACACCCCAACTGCCGGCGGCCACCATGGCTTCCCGGTTGGCCTCGGCGTCGCCCTGCCATTGGTCGTCGTCCAGCCAGCGGCGCGCCCGGTTCCAGTTCATGCCCGCCGCCGTCACCAGTTTGCGCAGGCCGGCGTCGCTGGCCGCGTCCACGCCCTGGCTCCAGATGCCCTCGCTGGCATGCAGCAGCCATTCGCGCAGGCGGCCCTCTTTTTCGGCGAACGGCCACAGCGCCATGCAGCGTTCCACGCCCTTGCCCAGCGGGTCGCAGGCGCGGCCGAAGGGCACGTCGTGCAGGCGCGCCTCGCGGGCCGCGTCGGTGAGGATGTAGAAACGCTTGGCGCGCGGCACGCTCAGCCCGCGCATCACCATCGGCAGCACCGGGCGCAGCCGCAGCGTCAGGCCGTAGTGGTCGGCCAGGGCATAAGCCCGGGGCAGGGCGATATAGGAATAGGGACTGCGGAACGAGAAGAACATCTCCAGCTCCGCCGGTTGTGCGTCCGGGTCGGGGGCCGCCGGGGCGCCCGGCAGCAGCGCCTGTTTGGCGCGGCCGTAGTCCAGCGGCCAGGGGCCGCCGCCCTGGCCCAGATTTTCCAGCCGCCGGGCGAGATGGTCGAGGCGCTCCAGGCTCCAATACCATTCGCCGCCGTAGTGCAGGGTGCCGGTAAGGTAGTGGCCGTCCTTGAGAAACTGGTCGCGGCGCGCTTCCAGGGCCAGTTGCGCCTGGTCTTCCGGTTGCTGGCCGTGGTCCCGGACCAGACGTTGCAAGGCCTCCTGGTCGCCGCTCCAGAGCGCCGAGGACAGTGCGTGGACCAGGCTCCAGAAGCGCTCGTCGTGTTCGTGCTTGAGCAGGCAGCGGGTCGCCGCCAGGGCGGTCTCCCGTTCTGGGATTCGCCAGTCCGCCGGGAACGTCAGCTCGTGCAGCGCCGCCAGCGCGGCGGCATCCCGCGGCGCCAGTTCGCGCAGCATCTCCGGCTCCGGGTACATGGAGCCGTCCAGGTAGAGCATCACCCGGGGTGTGACGCGCACGCCGAAGTGCTCGGCGAAGCGCGGCAACACCTGGGCCAGCAGCCACGAATAGGGATCGTCGATGCGAAAGTAAAAGATCGCCTCATGCGGGCGGCCCCGTAAACGGCGGCGCCATTCCGCCAGCCGGTGACGCCAGCGCTGGGTGCCAGCGCCGGTGATCAAGCCGGCCGCGACGGGCATCAATTTGCGCTGCAAGCGGCTCATTGCATCCCTTCCTGTTTATTCGCCGATCTGGCTGAGATCGCGCACCGCGCCCCGGTCGGCGCTGGTGGTCAAGGCGGCGTAGGCCTTGAGGGCCGTGGACACCTTGCGCTGGCGCATCTCGCGGGGACGCCAGGCAAGCTTGCCGCTGGCGTCCATTTTTTCACGGCGCTGTGCCAGCTCCGCATCGTCCACGCGCAGGTGAATGGTGCGGTTGGGGATATCGATGTCGATCATATCGCCCTCGCGTACCAGGCCGATGGCGCCCTGCTCGGCGGCCTCCGGGGAGGCGTGGCCGATCGACAGCCCGGAGGTGCCGCCGGAGAAACGGCCGTCGGTGAGCAGTGCGCAGCTTTTGCCCAGGCCCTTGGATTTCAGGTAGCTGGTGGGGTAGAGCATTTCCTGCATGCCCGGCCCGCCCTTGGGCCCTTCGTAGCGGATCACCACCACGTCGCCGGCGACGATCTCGTCGCCGAGGATGGCGCGCACCGCCGAATCCTGGGATTCAAACACCCGGGCGCGGCCGCTGAAAGTGAGAATGGAATCGTCGACGCCGGCGGTTTTCACGATGCAGCCGCGCTCGGCGATGTTGCCGTACAGCACCGCCAGGCCGCCGTCGCGGCTGTAGGCGTGCTCAAGATCGCGGATGCAGCCTTCGGCGCGGTCGGTGTCCAGGCTTTCCCAGCGGGTATCCTGGCTGAACGCGGTCTGGGTGGGGATGCCCGCCGGACCGGCGGTGAACATCTTTTTCACGCCGGCGTCGCCGGTCAGCATCACGTCATAATGTTCCAGTGCCTCGGCGACGGTGGCGGAATGCACCATGGGCAGGTCGCGGTGCAACAGCCCGGCCCGGTCCAGTTCACCGAGAATGCCCATCACGCCGCCGGCGCGGTGCACGTCTTCCATATGGTATTTCTGGGTCGCCGGGGCCACCTTGCACAGGCACGGCACCTGGCGGCTGAGCCGGTCGATGTCTTCCATGGTGAAGGCCACCTCGCCCTCCTGGGCGGCGGCCAGCAAATGCAGCACCGTGTTGGTGGAGCCGCCCATGGCGATATCCAGGCTCATGGCGTTCTCGAACGCCTTCACCGAGGCGATATTGCGTGGCAGCACGCTTTCCATGTCCTGCTCGTAGTACAACTTGGCCAGATCGACGATGCGGCGGCCGGCTTCCAGGAACAGCTCGCGGCGGTCGGCGTGGGTGGCCAGCAGCGAGCCGTTGCCGGGCAGCGACAGGCCCAACGCTTCGGTCAGGCAGTTCATGGAGTTGGCGGTGAACATGCCGGAGCAGGACCCGCAGGTGGGGCAGGCGGAGCGCTCCACCTCGGCCACGGTGGCGTCGTCCACCTTGTCGTCGGCGGCCATCACCATGGCGTCCACCAGGTCCAGCTTGTGCTCGCCCAGTTTGGTCTTACCCGCTTCCATGGGGCCGCCGGACACGAAGATCACCGGAATATTCAGGCGCATCGCCGCCATCAGCATGCCCGGGGTGATCTTGTCGCAGTTGGAGATGCACACCAGCGCGTCGGCGCAGTGGGCGTTAACCATGTACTCCACCGAGTCGGCGATGATGTCGCGGCTGGGCAGGGAATAGAGCATGCCGTCGTGGCCCATGGCGATGCCGTCGTCCACCGCGATGGTGTTGAATTCCTTGGCGATGCCGCCCGCTTTCTCCACTTCGCCGGCCACCAGTTGCCCCATGTCCTTCAGATGCACGTGCCCGGGCACGAACTGGGTGAAGGAGTTGGCGACGGCGATGATCGGCTTGCCGAAATCGTCGTCCTTCATGCCGGTGGCGCGCCAAAGCGCACGGGCGCCGGCCATGTTGCGGCCGTGGGTGGTGGTGCGGGAGCGGTACTGAGGCATGGTGATCTCTTCGCTGTCTGGTCCGGAAAGCGGAGATTGTAGCGCAGCGTGGCCGCCAAGGGGGAATGTCGCCACGACCGTTGTGGGAGATAGCTCTCACGCTATCCGGAATTTCCTACATACCAGCCCGGACCGGGATGCTAGCGTCGGGGAAAATCAGGAAGAGAGGGCCTTGGAGATGGAGATACGGGACAAGAAAACACTGTATATCCCTTTGACATATACAAGATCAGCAGCGAACATTGGCGGGTCGGCCCGGACACCGGAGGAACTCGCCATGGAAAAGACCACTGTATTCAAAAGCAATCGAACCCAGGCGGTGCGTCTGCCCAAGGCGGTCGCCTTTCCCGACGACGTTAAGCAGGTGGACATCGTCGCCGTGGGGCGTACGCGCCTTATCGTGCCCGCCGGGGAGGTCTGGGAAAGCTGGTTTGACGGTCCGGATGTGAGCCCGGATTTCATGGATCAGCGCGAGCAGCCGGAAGACCAGGAGCGCGAGGGCTTCTGATGCTGAAGTACATGCTGGATACCAACATCTGCATCTTCACCATCAAGAACAAGCCGGCGGCGGTCCGTGAGGCGTTCGGGCGCAGCCAGGGGCAGCTGTGTATCAGCAGCGTCACGCTGATGGAGTTGATCTACGGTACCGAGCGTTCGGCGGCGCCCCGGGAGAACCTCGCCGTGGTGGAGGGCTTCGCCGCCCGCCTGGAGGTGCTGGATTACGACCCGGAAGCCGCGATGCACACCGGCCAGTTGCGCGCCGAGCTGGCCCGCACCGGGCAGCCGATCGGGCCTTACGATCATATGATCGCCGCCCATGCCCGTAGCCAGGGTCTGATACTGGTCACCAACAACACCCGTGAGTTCCAGCGCGTTCCCGGTCTGCGTATCGAGGACTGGGTGCCCGCCGATTGAGCATCCCGCTATAGGTTTTTCACGAATACCTTGGAGTTACGCTGCCAGTTGTAGAGCTGCTGACGCTGCTCGGGCAGGGCTTCCACGCCGGCCGGGTCGAAGCCCTGCTCGCGGAACCAGTGGGCGGTGTGGGTGGTGAGCACGAACAGGGTTTTCAGACCCTGCTCCCGGGCCCGCCGTTCCAGGTAGCGCAGCATCTGCAGGCCGCGCTCGCTGTTGCGGTAGTGCGGGTGCACGGCGACGCAGGCCAGTTCGCCGGTATGGTCGGCGACGAACGGATAGAGCGCGGCGCAGGCGATCACCATGCCGTCGCGTTCGATGATCACGAAGCGCTGGATTTCATTTTCCAGCAGTTCCCGCGAGCGGCGCACCAGGATGCCGTTCTGCTCCAGGGGTTCGAGCAGCTCGAGGATGCCGCCGACGTCGTCGATGCGGGCGCCGCGCAGGGTTTCGTAGGTTTCCCGGGTGACCATGGTGCCGCAGCCGTCGCGGGTGAACAGCTCCTTGAGCAGGGCGCCGTCTTCGCTGGCGTCGAGCAGGTGGGCCCGCGCCACGCCGTTGCTGGCGGCGTGGTAGGCGGCGGTGAGCTGGCGTTCCACGGCGCTGTCGGTGAAGCGTTCCTCGCCCAGCAGCCGGCCGGCTTCCTGGGGCGACAGCTCGCGCAGCAGGTGCTGTTCGCTGTCCTCGATGCGGATGCCGTCGCCGAGCACGATCATTTTGTCGGCGCCCAGGGCGATGGCGGCGGTGGAGGCCACGTCCTCGGCGTTCAGGTTGAACAGCTCGCCGGTGGGCGAGGAGCCCAGCGGCGACAGCAGCACCACGTTGCCGGCGTCCATCTGCTGGCGGATGGCGTCCACCTCGATGCGCCGCACCTCGCCGGTGTGCTGGTAGTCGAAGCCGTTGCGCACACCTACCGGCTTGGCGATCACGAAGTTGCCGCTGATCAGTTGAATCGCCGCGTTGTGCATCGGCGAGTTGGCCAGGCCCATGGAGAACAGACCTTCCAGCTTCAGGCGCAGGGCGCCCACCGCCGCCATTACCGCTTCCAGGGCGTTACTGTCGGTAATTCGGGTGTGGTGCTCGAAGCGGCTTTCCAGTCCGGCGGCTTCCAGCCGCTGGCTGATCTGCGGCCGGGCGCCGTGCACCAGCACCAGTTTGACGCCCAGGGCGTTAAGCAACGCCAGATCGTGCACCAGGGTGGGCAGGCGCGGGGTGTCCAGTACCTCGCCGCCGAGCAGCACCACGAAGGTGCGCCCGCGGTGGGCGTTGATGTACGGCGACGAATTACGGAACCAGTTGACCTGGTCGTTGGCGCTGGGGGTGCTGGGCACGGGATTCTCTGGGCTCGATGACATTGGGGGAGTATAGCCACCGCCGGGCGGTGCGGACCAGATCAGATTCAGGATACAGGATGCAGGATACAACGCGGATCAGACAGAGCGCGGGCACCCGCCGTGCCCGCGCTGAACCCTGAATCCTGTATCGGCGGCGTAGCCGCCTCAGGCCCCGAACAGTCCCTTGAAGAAGTAGAAGAACAGAATCGAGAGCAGGGCGCCGGCCGGCAGGGTGACCACCCAGGAGGTGAAAATGGTGCTGATCACGCGCAGGTTCAGTGAGCCGATACCGCGGGCCATGCCGACGCCCAGCACGGCGCCTACCAGGGTCTGGGTGGTGGAGATCGGCAGGCCGGTGCCGGAGGCCAGCACCACGGTGGTGGCGGCGCCGAGCTCGGCGGCGAAACCGCGGCTGGGGGTCAGGGCGGTGATCTTGGTGCCCACGGTGGCCATCACTCGGGCGCCGAGAATCGCCAGGCCGAACACGATGCCCATGGCGCCCAACAGCAGAATCCAGCTGGGCATCGGGGCTTCTTCACCGACTTGGCCGCCGCTGGCGATGACGCTGTTGATGGCGGCCAGTGGCCCCACCGCATTGGCCACGTCATTGGAGCCGTGGGCGAAGGCCATGGCGCAGGCGGTAAAGATCATCAGCACGGCGAAGACGCGCTCCACGGAGTGGAAGCGGAAGTCCTTGTCGGCTTCCGGGTCCGGGTGGATGCGGCTGAGGATCCTGGCGCCGATGACCATCACCAACAGGCCGCCGACCACCGCCCAGCCCAGGCTGGCAGCGAAGGTGATATCCAGGCCGATATGCTTGAGGCCTTTGACCAGAGTCACGGCGGTCATCACATAGCCGACCATGAACATATAGAAGGGCACCACTTTCTTGGCGCGCTGGAAGGGGTCGTCATGGTTGAGCACCAGACGTTGCACGCTTTTGATCAAGAAGAAGGAGATAAAACCGGCGAGCAGCGGCGACGTCACCCAACTGGCGACAATCGAGCCGACCTTGTCCCAGTGCACCGAATCCATGCCCACGCCGACGGCAGCGAAGCCGACGATGGCGCCGATGATGGAATGGGTGGTGGACACCGGCCAGCCGAACCAGGAGGCCACCACCAGCCAGATGCCCGCCGCCAACAGCGACGAGAGCATGCCGTAGACCAGATAGTGTGGCGTCTCGCTAAACACGCTGGCATCGACGATGCCTTTGCGTACCGTGGCGGTCACCTCGCCGCCGGCCAGGTAGGCCCCGGCGAATTCGAAGACGATGGCGATCATTACCGCCTGGCGCACGGTCAGGGCGCCTGCCCCCACCGAGGTGCCCATGGCGTTGGCCACGTCGTTGGCGCCCACGCCCCAGGCCATAAGGAAGCCGACCGAGCCGGCGATAATCAGCATCAGCGTGCTGTGTTCGAGCATCCACTCCATAGCGAACCTCTGGTCAGAGTGCTTGGGTTAGCGGGCCAGCAGCAATTGTAGGCGGCCGCCGACTTTCTGGGCGCGGTCGGCCAGGTCGCCGATCCACTCGATGATTTTGTAAAGGAAGATCACGTCCACCGGCGGCAGCTCGGATTCGAGCTTGAACAACGCCGAGCGGATTTGAATCTGCTGATCGTCGTTGGCCCGTTCCAGCCGATCCAGGTCCTCGATCAGGTCCTCGACCAGTTGGATCTCGCGGCCGCTGAAGCCGGTTTCCACCAGTTCGTCGAGTTCGTTGATCGCTTTCTGGGCCTGGGCCGAGGTTTCGATGGCGCCTTGCAAATAGGCGTTCATGGCTTCGGCGATGGGCTCCGGGATGGTCATCTGCCGGCCCAGCATCAGCCCGGCGATGTCCTTGGCCTTGTTGGCCACCTTATCCTGGACGCTCACCAGTTCCAGCAGATCGGTGCGCGACACCGGCAGGAACAGGCTTTTCGGCAGATTGAGGCGGAATTCTTTCTTCAAGGCATCGGCCTGGTTCTCCAGGTCGGCAATGCGCTGACGGGCGGCCTTGGCCTTTTCCCAGTCGTTGCTGCTGACTCCGGCGAAGAATTCGCCCAGACCCAGTGCGCATTCATGCACGGTGTCGTAGTGCTGCTGCAGCGGTTTGATCGGTGAGCGGCCAAACAGGCCGGCTATCGAGCTTCCGAAGGACATGGGGCTACCCCGTAACGCAACGGTCATAATGTTGGGGCGCGAGTATAGAGGGAAGCCTCCGTCAATTCCAACGCCCCGCCTAGCGTGGTCCGGTTCAGGTTCCTCCGGAACGGGGATGGCGGCAAGTGCCGGCTCGGTCTACAGTAATCGGCAAACCGATCCAGACAATCAAAAAAACGGGAGGGGTCAACCACCGTGAATGCCAGCGCCGTTCCCGCGCACCTGCGCGGCCAGGAAGTGGACGTTCGCTGGGTGATGCGCGAATTGCTCGACGAGCAGCGCGTGACCCGGGAAGAGTTCAATGTGATTTCCACCACGCCCAGGGAAAACAAGGAACTCAACTGGCACCCGTTACAGGTGGTGGCCAAATACCGCCTGGTGGATCGCAGCCACGGCCAGCGCATCATGGACGTGGAGTTTCTCAGTGACTGGCTGGCGGCCAAAAGCGGACTGCCGCTCTATCACATCGACCCGTTGAAAGTGGACGTGGATCAGGTCACCCGGGTGATGAGCTACGCCTTCGCCGAGCGGCACGGCATCGTCGCCCTGGAGAGCCAGCACGATCGGGTGGTGGTGGCCTGCGACCAGCCCTTCAAGCCGGACTGGCAGGAGCATCTTAAACAGGTGCTCGGTGACCGCTCTCTGGAGGTGGTATTCGCCAACCCGGAGCAGCTGCGTCGCTACCGCATCGAATTCTACAACTTGAGCCGCTCGATCGCCGGCGCCGCCCGTGCCGGTGGCCAGGAATTGTCCGGCATCACCAACTTCGAGCAACTGCTGGAAGTGGGCAAGGGGCACCCGGACGCGGACGACCAGCACATCGTCAATATCGTCGACTGGATACTCCAGTACGCCTTTTCCCAGCGCGCCAGTGACATTCACCTGGAGCCGCGCCGGGACCTGGGTAAGATGCGCTTTCGCATCGACGGCGTATTGCACGACGTCTATGAGCTGCCGGCCACCATCATGGCGGCGGTCACCAGCCGGCTGAAAATTCTCTCACGGCTGAACGTGGCGGAGAAGCGCAAACCCCAGGACGGCCGCCTGAAGACCAAAGCCCCGGACGGCGACGAAGTGGAGCTGCGTATCTCCACGCTGCCCACCGCCTTCGGTGAAAAAATGGTGATGCGGGTGTTCGACCCGGACGTGCTGGTGCGCAGCTTCTCGCAGCTCGGCTTCAGCAAGGAGGACCATCAGCACTGGCAGGCAATGACCGCCCACACCCACGGCATCGTCTTCGTCACCGGCCCCACCGGTTCGGGCAAGACCACCACGCTGTATTCCACGCTCAAGCAGCTGGCCACCAGCGAAGTGAACGTTTGCACCATCGAGGACCCGATCGAGATGGTGGAGCCCAGTTTTAACCAGATGCAGGTACAGGCCAACATCGACGTGAGCTTCTCCCAGGGCGTCAAGGCGATGCTGCGCCAGGACCCGGATATCATCATGATCGGTGAGATCCGTGACCTGGCCACCGCCGATATGGCGATCCAGGCGGCGCTCACCGGCCACCTGGTGCTGTCCACCCTGCACACCAACGACGCGCCCTCGTCGATTACCCGGCTGGCGGATTTGGGCGTGCCGTCCTACCTGATTTCCGCCACCGTGATCGGCGTCATGGCCCAGCGCCTGGTGCGCACCCTGTGCCCGCATTGCAAGACCGAGACCCGACCCGACGAAGCGGCGTGGCGGGAACTGGTGCAGCCTTTCAAGATGTCGGTGCCGGCCACCGTCTGCCAGCCGGTGGGCTGTCTGGAATGCCGTGGCACCGGTTATCGGGGGCGCATGGGGGTCTATGAAACCATGCCCCTGAGCGGCACCCTGAAGGGCATGGTGGGCCGCAACGCCGACCTGGAAGCCGTTACCCGGCAAGCCATCAAAGGCGGCATGAAGCCGCTGCGCATCAGCGGCGCGCAGAAAGTGGCCAAGGGCCTCACCACCATCGAGGAGGTGCTGCGCGTCACCCCCTCCCAGGACGTTTTGCTCTGACGAGGGATACAGGATGAAGGATGCAGGATTCAGGAGCTAGCGTGGTGCCAACTGGCGGGTGGCGCGCCTTTAACAGGCGTTGGTCAATATTTCCCTCAATGCGAAGCGAGATCGTCCATCGAATGGCAGCGCGCTCGCGCCTGTATCCTGCATCCTGAATCCTGTAACGCGCTTCAACTCCCGGTGGCTTTTTGCGCCGCGCCTATGGACAATAGCTAGCCATGACTGATCCGGACTATTCCGGCCTGCCCGACGAACTCTCCGTGTTGGTGACCCGGCACTGGCAGCGGTTCCAGGAAGTAGGCCACGTTCTCCCCGACGCCCTTTTCAAAGACCTGCCCCGTGTTTGGGCGGGTTCCGATTACGTGGCGGAGCAATTCATTCGCGACGCGGACCTGGGGGACTGGCTCAACGGCGGCTTCCTGACGCGGCGTCTGGAAGCCGACGGCCTGGCCGAGGACATCGGCGCGGCGGTGATGGCCTGCGACGACGAGGACGCGCTCAAATCCACGCTACGCCGGCTGCGCCATCGGCACATGGTGCGCCTGATCTGGCGCGACCTCACCGGGCTGGCGGACTACCACGCCACGGTGTCGGATCTGTCGATGCTCGCCGACACCCTGATCGCCACCGCTCTGGAAAAGCTTTACCAGTGGGCCTGCGAGCGTAACGGCACGCCCCGCGACGAGCAGGGCCGGCCGGTCAAGCTGGTGGTGCTGGCGATGGGCAAGCTGGGCGCCCGCGAACTGAACCTGTCCTCGGACATTGATCTTATCTTCGCCTACGAAGACGAAGGGGAAATCGAAGGCGAGCGCCGCAACCTCACCCATCACCAGTTCTTCCTGCGCCTGGGCCAGCAGCTGATCAAGGCCCTCGACCAGACCACCGGCGACGGCTTCGTGTTCCGGGTGGATATGCGCCTGCGTCCCTGGGGCAAGAGCGGCGCCCTGGCGGTCGGCTTCGACGCCATGGAAAGCTACTATGAAAACCAGGGCCGCGAATGGGAGCGTTACGCGCTGATCAAGATGCGCCCGGTGGCCGGCGACCTGGACGCCGGCGCACGCCTGATCGAGCGGCTGAACCCGTTCGTCTACCGTCGTTATATCGACTATGGCGCCTTTGAATCCCTGCGCGAAATGAAAGGTTTGATCGAGCGCGAGGTGAACCGCAAGGGCATGCAGGCGGACGTGAAGCTGGGCGCCGGCGGTATCCGCGAGGTGGAATTCATCGTCCAGGCGTTCCAGTTGATTCGCGGCGGCCAGTTGCCGACCCTGCGCGAGCCCAACCTGATCAAGGTGCTGCCGATGCTGGTGGAAGAGGGCATGCTGCCGGAAGAGGTGGTCGACGAGCTGGCCGATGCCTATGTCTTTCTGCGCGATGTGGAGCACCGCCTGCAGGCGGTCGACGACCGCCAGACCCAGCGCCTGCCCGACGACGAACTGGGCTGGCAGCGGCTCACCTTCGCCATGGATTTTTCCGCCCGCGCGCCGTTCGAACGGGCGCTGCGCCGTCACCGGGAACAGGTGCGCTATCACTTCAGTCAGGTGATCGCCGACCCCCAGCAGGAAGCAGAGGTGTCCGAGGGTGACCGGGAGCTGCTCGACCTGTGGCGGGGCGAGGTGGAGCGCGACGCCGCGCTCGCCCATCTGGAAGCGGTCGGCGTTCAGCAAGCCGCCGAGGTGCTTGATCAGATCGAGACGCTGCGCGAGTCGCGCGGCGTGGAGAACATGCAGCGCATCGGCCGCGACCGGCTCGACAAGCTGATGCCGCTGCTGCTGGAGGCGCTCGGCTACCAGGGCCATGGCGCCGTGACCGCGGCGCGGCTGATCTCCTTCGTGGAATCGGTGCTGCGCCGCAGCGCCTACATCGCGCTGCTGGTGGAAAACCCCGGCGCCCTGACGCAGCTGGTCAAACTGTCCGGCGCCAGCCCCTGGATCGCCGAACGTCTTGCCCGCCACCCGGTGCTGCTCGACGAGCTGCTCGACGTCAGCACCCTGTATTCGCCGCCCGCCCGCTCGCAACTGGACGACGAGCTGCGCCAGCAGTTGCTGCGCGTCGCCGAGGACGATCTGGAACAGCAGATGGAGGTGCTGCGTAACTTCAAGCAGGCCCATCTGCTGCGCGTGGCGGCCTCCGAGGTCACCGAAGTGCTGCCGCTGATGAAGGTCAGCGATTACCTGACCTGGCTGGCGGAAAGCATCCTCAACCAGGTGGTGATGCTGGCCTGGGAGCCGATGGTGGAGCGCCATGGGCGCCCGGTGCGCGAGGACGGCGAGCCGTGCAGCCCGGATTTCGTGGTGGTGGGCTACGGCAAGCTCGGCGGCATCGAACTGGGCCACAACTCCGACTTGGATCTGGTGTTTCTCCACGACGCCGCCAGCGGCGGCAGCACCGACGGCGACAAGCCGGTTTCCAACGAACAGTTCTATGCCCGGCTCGGCCAGCGCATCGTGCATATCCTGTCGACCCGTACCATGAGCGGTCAGTTGTACGAAGTGGATACCCGTTTGCGGCCCAGCGGCAGCGCCGGCCTGCTGGTGTCATCGATGGAGGCGTTCCGCAAATACCAGCTACAGGACGCCTGGACCTGGGAGCATCAGGCGCTGGTGCGCGCCCGGGTGGTGGCCGGCTGCAACCGCGCCCGCCAGCGCTTCGAGGCGATCCGCGACGAGGTGCTGTGCCGCGACCGGGACCAGGAGGCGTTGCGCGTGGACGTGCTCGCCATGCGCGAGAAGATGGTCGACCACCTGGCCTCCAACCAGCCCGGCTGCTTCCACCTCAAGCAGGACCCGGGTGGTATCGTCGATATCGAATTTATGGTCCAATACGGGGTTCTACGATGGGCCTCCCGCCACGGTGAACTGACCCGTTTCACCGACAATGTGCGGCTGCTTGAAACCCTCGCCGCTCTGGAATTGATGCCGGCCCAGGATGCCGGCCTGCTTCGGGAAGCCTACCTGGCCTACCGGTCCGCGGCCCATCGCGCATCACTGCGCAAGGAAAAGTCCATCGTCGGCGATGGCGAGTTCCGCGAATTGCGGGACGGCGTGCGGACGATCTGGCAACACTGGTTCGATCTTTCGAAATAACGGCTCTACCTGTGGATTGGGAGTGTGACCGCCATGTCGATGGCTCAACGAGACGGTTTTATCTGGCTGGACAATGAAATGGTGCCTTGGCGCGAAGCCAAGACCCACGTGCTGACCCACACCCTGCACTACGGCATGGGCGTGTTCGAAGGCGTGCGCGCCTACGAAACCGCACGCGGGCCGGCCATCTTCCGGCTCAAGGAACACACCGACCGGTTGTTCAACAGCGCCCATATTCTCAACATGAAAATTCCTTACACCAAGGAACAGATCAACCAGGCGCAGATCGACGCGGTGCGTGAAAACAAGCTGCCCCACGCCTACCTTCGGCCGATGGTGTTCTACGGCAGCGAAGGCATGGGCCTGCGCGCGCACAACCTGAAAGTGCACGTCATGGTCGCCGCCTGGGAGTGGCCCGCCTACATGAGCCCGGAGGCTTTGGAGCTGGGCATCAAGGTGCGCACGTCCAGCTATACCCGGCACCACGTCAACATCACCATGTGCAAGGCCAAGGCCAACGGCAATTACATGAACTCCATGCTGGCCCTGAACGAAGCCCTGTCCGGCGGCGCCGACGAAGCGCTGCTGCTGGATAACGAAGGCTATGTGGCGGAAGGTTCCGGCGAGAACGTGTTCCTGATTCGCGACAAGGTGCTGTACACCCCGGAGCTGACTTCCTGCCTGGACGGCATCACCCGCAAGACCATCATCCAGTTGGCCGAGGAACACGGCTACACGGTGCGCGAGAAGCGTCTCACCCGCGATGAGTTCTACATCGCCGATGAAGCCTTCTTCACCGGCACCGCGGCGGAAGTAACGCCGATCCGCGAGCTGGACGGCCGCATCATCGGCGAGGGCAAACGCGGGCCGGTCACCGAAGAGCTGCAGACCGTGTATTTCGATCTGGTGCGCGACAAGCACGACCGCCACCAGGAATGGCTGACCCACGTTTCCTGAGTGTCTGAACCGCGGCGCCCACGCATCCTGATCGTCGGCCCGTCCTGGGTCGGCGACATGGTCATGGCCCAGACGCTGTTCGCCGAGCTGCAGCGGCAACGGCCCTGCGACATCGACGTGTTGGCGCCGGCCTGGTGCCGGCCGCTGCTGTCGCGCATGCCGGAAGTGCGCCAGGCCCTCGACCTGCCGTTCGG
Organism: Alcanivorax sp.; assembly: GCA_036276955.1. Classification (GTDB taxonomy): domain Bacteria; phylum Pseudomonadota; class Gammaproteobacteria; order Pseudomonadales; family Alcanivoracaceae; genus Alloalcanivorax. The sequence continues at coordinate 50,868 of DASUNW010000043.1, forward strand.
CCACGGTGAGCTGAAGCTGCGCCAGCGGCGCGCGGAAGGCCGCGCCCTGCGCGGCGGTTACGACCAGGCCTTCGTGCTCCCCAATTCGCTCAAATCCGCGTTGATTCCGTTCTGGGCCGGCATCCCGGTGCGTACCGGCTGGCGTGGCGAAATGCGCTATGGCCTGCTTAACGACGTGCGCAAGCTGGACAAAAGCCGCTACCCCTTGATGGTGCAGCGCTTCGTCGCCCTGGCGCTGGACGCGGACGCGCCGCCACCGGCGCTGGAATCGATTCAGCCGCCGCGGCTGCGCGTCGACAGCGATGCCGTGGCGGCCGCCCGTGCCGACCAGCGCCTCGCCGACGATCGCCCGGTGCTGGGGTTGTGCCCCGGCGCCGAATTCGGCCCGTCCAAGCGCTGGCCGGAGTACCACTACGCCGCCGTGGCCCGCCACTGGATCGAGCAGGGCGGCCGGGTATGGCTGTTCGGCTCCGCCAAGGACCGGCCCGTGGCCGAGCAGATTATCGAGGCGCTGCCCGAGTCGCAGCGTGGCGAGGCAGCGATTTTGGCCGGGGCCACCAGCCTGGAACAGGCGGTGGACCTGCTGTCGGTCACCGACGCCGTGGTCAGCAACGATTCCGGTCTGATGCACATTGCCGCCGCGCTGGGCCGGCCGCTGGTGGCGGTGTACGGTTCCACTTCACCCGGCTTCACGCCACCGCTGGGCGAGGCGGTGGCGATTGAGCGGCTGGGGCTGGAATGCAGCCCCTGCTTTCAGCGCGAATGCCCGCTGGGCCACCTCAATTGCCTTCGTCAACTGGAACCGGACCGGGTGATTCAGGCCCTGGCGCGGTTGCCGGGCGTGCCGCGATGAACCAAGACGGACGGGCGGTATGCGTGTTCTGCTGATCAAAACCTCGTCCATGGGCGATGTGATCCACACCCTGCCGGCGATTACCGACGCGGCGCGGGCGATCCCGGGCCTGCGCCTGGACTGGGTGGTGGAAGAGGGCTTCGCCGATCTGGCCGGCCGCCACCCGGCGGTGGACCGGGTGCTGCCCTGCGCCCTGCGTCGCTGGCGCCGGCACCCCTGGCGCGCCCGCCGTAGCGGCGAGTGGAAAACCTTCAAGAGCGCCCTGCGCGAACGCCAGTACGACGCCGTGATCGACGCCCAGGGCCTGATCAAAAGCGCCTTTATCACCCGCTTGGCGCGCGGTCCCAAGTTCGGTCTGGATAAAGCGTCCGCCCGTGAGCCCTGGTCGGCGCTGGCGCTGGACCGGCCGTTGCCGGTGGCCCGGGGCGCCCACGCGGTGACAAGGGTACGGCAGCTGTTCGCCGCCGCCCTCGGTTACACCGCCCCGGAGAGCGCCCCGGATTATGGCCTGCGGCGCACGCGCGCGCCGCGACCGCTGGGCGGTCCGGGCGCCGAGCTGGTGTTCTGCCACGGCACCACCTGGCCGACCAAACACTATCCGGAAGCCTATTGGCGCGCCCTGGCGGAGCGTGCCGCCGACGCCGGCCAGCGGGTGTGGCTGCCGTGGGGCAACGACACCGAGCGCGCCCGCGCCGAACGCATCGCCCAGGGCCTGGCGGGCGTGGCCGTGCTGCCGCGCCTGTCCCTGTCCGCGCTGACCGACCATATGCTGGCCTGGGACGGCTTCGTCGCCGTCGATACCGGGCTGGCCCACCTGGCCGCCGCCGCCGGCCTGCCCGGCGTGGCGCTGTACGGCCCCACCGACCCGCGCTTGACCGGGGTGTGGGGACCGCGCGCCCGTTCGCTGGCGGCGGAGTTTCCCTGCGCCCCCTGCGTGCAGGAGAAATGCACCTACCAGGGCAATCTGGGGCAGGGGGTCAACCCGCCTTGTTTCAGCAGCCTGAAGCCGCACCGGGTCTGGCAGGCGTTGATGGAAGTAACCGCGGATGGAGCGGCGGACCGGCCGGCGCCAACGGGAGGGACCCTATGAAGCTGGCGTTCCTGCTGTTCGAATATTTCCCCTATGGGGGGCTGCAACGGGACCTGGTGGCGATCGCTACCAAGGCGCTGCAACGCGGCCATGAGGTGACCGTCTTCACCCGCGCCTGGCACGGCGATGCGGCCGCCACCGAGGGGCTGGAAGTGCGCACCCTGCCGTCCGCCGCCCGCGGCAACCATGCCAGGGACGCCGACTTCGCGCGCCGGGTAGCCGGCCAGCTCAGCGGCTTCGACCGGGTGGTGGGGTTCAACAAGATGCCGGGGCTGGATTGGTACTACGCCGCCGACGGCTGTCTGGCGGCCCGCTACCGGGGCCTGAAAACCCTGCTGCCGCGCTACCGCAGCAAGCTGGCCATGGAAGCCGCGGTGTTCGGCGACGCCGCCACCACCGGCGTGCTCTCCATCTCGCCGCCGCAGAAGGCCCTCTATCAGCACCATTACCGCACCCCGGAGGCCCGTTTCTTCTCGCTGCCGCCGGGTATCCGGCGGGACCGAAAGCAGCCCGCCGATCATTTGCACCGCCGCACCATCCTGCGTGCCGAGCTGGGCATCAGCGAAGTGACGCCGATGTTGCTGTTCGTCGGCTCCGGCTTTCGCACCAAGGGCCTGGACCGGGCCCTGCAGGCGCTGGCCGGCCTGCCCGGCGACGCCCGCCTGTTCGTGGTCGGCGAGGACAAGGCGGCGCCCTACCAACGCCAGGCTCAGCGCCTGGGGCTGGAGGGCCGGGTACATTTCATGGGCGGCCGTGACGATGTGCCGTCCTGGCTGTGGGCTTCGGACCTGTTGGTGCACCCCGCCTACGCCGAGAACACCGGCACGGTGCTGCTGGAAGCCGCCATCGCCGGACTGCCGGTGCTGACCACCAGCGCCTGTGGCTACGCGGACTATATTCGTGACGCGGATCTGGGCCGGGTGCTTGACGCGCCCACCCCGGAATCCCTGGTCGCCGCTGCCCGCGAGCTGTTGGCGATCAACCGGGAGGCCTGGTGGGAAAAGGCGGCCCGCTTCGCGGAACAGGCGGATATCTACAGCCTGGTCAACCACGCGGTGGACGCGATTGAAACCGCGCCGCCGAGAACACCATCGAGAGCATCGCCATGACCGCCCGGGATCTGTTTCTGCGCGACGATCTCGCCGCCGCCTGGCAGGGGCGGGACCCGTTCACCCAGGCCGCCGAGCAGCCCGGCGACGTCTTTCGTGCCCGCGAGGGCCGGCGCACGCTGCGTTTCGTGGCCGCCGGCCACCCTTACTTTCTCAAGTATCACGGCGGCATCGGCTGGCGTGAAATCATCAAGAACCTGACCCAGGCCAAGTCGCCGGTGCTGGGCGCCGTGTCGGAAGTGCGGGCGATCCGCGCGGTGGCCGCCGCCGGCATCGACACCCTGACCATCGCCGGCTACGGCCGCCGTGGCGCCAACCCGGCGCGGCAGCAATCGTTTCTGGTCACCGATGAACTCTGTGACACGGTCAGCCTGGAAGACCTGGGCGAAGCCTGGCGTCTGGATCCGGGGCCGGCGCCGTTCAAATGGGCGCTGATTCGCCGGGTGGGTGAAATCGCCCGCGCCATGCACGGTGCCGGCGTCAATCATCGGGATTTCTACCTGGGCCACTTCCTGATTGGCCGCCGGGCGGTGGCGGAGCACGACGCCGGCGCGCCGTTGTACCTGATTGATCTGCACCGGTCCCAGGTGCGCCATCGAGTGCCGCGCCGCTGGCGCACCAAGGACGTGGGCGGTCTGTATTATTCCACCGCCCGGTTGGACCTTACTCACCGCGATTTGCTGCGTTTTTTGCGCGCCTACACCGGCCTGCCGCTACGTCAGGCGCTGAGCGAGCACGCTTCCCTCTGGCGCGCCAGCCGCGAAGAGGCGGAGAAAATCTACCGCCGTTATTTCGAGATCGAACCGAGCTTCCCGCTGCGTTATTGCGAGCATCCGGGGAAAGACATATGAGTGACGGCTTTTCGGTAGTGATCCCCGCGTTTAACTATGGGTATTGTCTGGAAAGGGCCGTGACGTCGGCGGTGTCACAGGATTATCCCGAATTCGAAGTGATCGTCATCAATGACGGCTCGGAGGATGATACCGCGGAGGTGGCGGACCGGTTGGCGGCACGCTGGCCGGAACGGGTGCGCGTGGTGCACCAGGCCAATGCCGGCTTATCGGCGGTGCGCAACAGGGGCATCGCCGAGGCCGGTTTCAGTTGGCTGGTGTTTCTGGATGCCGATGATGAGTTTTGCCCCGGGGCGCTGGCGGCCATGGCGGCGGCGGCCGATGCGGCCCCCGATGCGCGGCTGGTGGTTGGCGGGCATATCGCGGACGATGGGGTTCGGCGCACCCTGGTGGCGCCGGCGGTGGTGAGTGCCGATCGGGCCGAGACACTACGCGCATTTCTGGGCAAGCGGCTGACGATTTCCAACGGCGCCTGCGCCATGCATCGAGCGCTTTTCCGCACCACGCACTACGACCCCGCGCTCAGACATACCGAGGACTTACCGGTTTTCGCCCATGTGTTGGCGAATTATCCCATCACCACCACGGATAGACCGATCACGGTGATCCATAAACATCCCGGAAGCATGCGCCATGATCTGGATGCCGCCTTGTGCGTTGGAATGGCGCTGGAAGCGGCGATTTTCGATGATAACGGGCTGCCGACATGGGCACAGCGCTTCCGGCGTTACTATCGGGCGCGCCGCGCGCTCTCCTTACTCAAGCTTGCCGATCGTGGTGACCGCCCCGACCTGGTGCGTCGTTTTTTTGCCAGCGCGTTGGGCGCCGATTGGCGGCAGGCGTTGCACCCTCGTTATTTGCGTCGCTACGTTGTCAGTTTCTTTAAACGTAACAGGAGTGGGGCGTGACCGCCGAATCAGACCTTCCCTGCCTGACCTGGAAGGGCCTGGCCGCACTGGGTTGGGACTGGTCGGGCCCTTTTACACTTGAACTGGACGGCGAGCGTCTGCACGCCGACTTAATTCTGCGTCACCTTCCCGGCCGGCGCATGGCGGTGCGTGCCCGCTGGCGAGGTGAAACCGTGTTCGCTAAGCTGTTTTTCGCTGGCCATGGTGAAGAGGCGCGTCGGGAGAGCGCATGTCAGCGTGCTCTGGTCGATGCTGGCGTGCCGACCCCGGCGATCCGCTTCGAAGCCAGCTACAGCGAGGGCGTGGTGCTCATCAGCGATTGGATAACCGGTCGTGCCGGGCAGACCGCGCTGCGCGATGAAGGTTTGGTACTGACGGATCAATTACTGGACTGCTTGTTCCTCCTTTACGCCGCCGGGCAGCGACAGCTTGATCTGCACTTGGATAACTTCCTCTACGATGGATCGCGGTTTCTTGTCATCGACGCCGGTGCCGTGGCACCGCTGCCAGGCGGCCTTCGCTACCAGCCGGCGATTCTCGACAATCTGGCTTTGTTCTGCGCCCAGGCACCTCTCGATCTCCGTGATGGCCTGCAGGAGAAGGTAATGATGCGATTGCATCAGAAACGCATTGAAGATCGTGGACTGGCGGCGATGGTCCGACGCCGCAGTGACCGGCGGCTGCGCAGCGCGATGAAAAAATGGCGCCGGGAAAGTTCCGCCATCGGCGTTTGGCACGAAAACGATGAGCAGTGGCTGTACCGGCGGGCACTGGCGTATGAAGATTATCAGGCCCTGGCGGGCTGGTTGCGTGAACCGCACCAGCTACCGCTGATCAAGAAAGGCAGTCGGGTCAGTGTGTACGGCAACCAGCAGTGGATTGTGAAGCATTACCGGGAAGGCGGGTTGAAGGCCCGGGCGCGCCGCGCCCTGTTCAGAACCCGCGCCGATATTTCCTGGGTGATGGGCTGGACCTGGGCATTACTGGGCGTGCCGACACCGCGGCCGGTAATGCTGAGGCGCTGCATTGATGGTAGCTCAGTAATTGCTTTTCCCCGCGTGGAAGGCACGCAGGCGCTGAGCACCTTGATGGAGGAACAGCGCGGGCGCGCCCGTCGTGTGGCCCCGTCGGTGGCGCTATGGTTGCACCGGCTCCACGAGACCGGCTTTTGGCATGGCGATGCCAAGGCGCAGAATATTCTTGTCGACAACCGGGGCGGAATCCATTTCATTGATTTGGATGGCGCTGGTTTCAGTCGTTCCATGTGGCGGCGGAGCCTTAACGGGAAACGCGACCGTCGGCGTTTTCAGGCAAATTGGGAGCAGTTTTCCGATCTGGTGAATGAACCGCCGCGACCGCCAGAGCAATAGGAATCCAGAGGCAGTTCCAGCTTGGCCAGTACGGCGTGATTATCTTCTCGCCGTCAAACATCAAAGTGATCAAGCCTGGTGTCAGAGGGGCCAGAAGGACGATGCTCACTCGCCTCTCAAACGTGCGATTAAGGAAAATCCGGTAGGCGAGATTCAGGCCGAAACCTGCGAAGAGCACCAGGCCGGCGATACCCATGTAATAGAATAACGACAGCAGGATGTTGTGTGGATGCAGTATATCGTAGGGGAGGTGGGGAAACTCCTGTGTTGTTATAGTCGGTACTTCGTCGGTCAGGCCATGCCCCAGCCAGGGGTGGGCCATGCTCACGTTGAGGTATGCATGCCACACATCGAAGCGATGCGTGTCCCCCCTGCTGGCGTAACCACTGATATCGTTGAAGAAGAAGAAAAGACCGCACAGCAGGATGGATATCAATGCGATAATGAGCTTTTTGTTGCGTGTCAGCATGACCAGCACGGCCATGCCCCCGAGAATGGCTACCATTCCCGTGCGCCGCTGTAGCATAAGAAGAAAGACAAGGCAGGAAACGGCTCCCAGGAGAAAAATGATGCGCTGCGCTGCTCTTTTTTCGAACGCGAACGCCGCTGTCAGAATGAATGCGGAAGGCATTGCCGTCATAGTGGCAACGAGCTGGTTGATGTTGGGGAAAGCTTGATCCAGGCCGTCCATGGTGTCGTACAACGGCACGGAAAGGTCATTACTTCCATAAAAGCACAGCGTGATCGCGACCGTAACGGCGGCTGTTCCCAGTGCGGCCAGGATGGTGCTGGCAACCAGGGTGTCCGGATGGGTTTTGCCTAGCTGCCTCAGCGTAAAAAGCAGCAGGAATATTTGCAGGGCCCCATGTGTCATGCGGCTTATTCTAGGTTCTGGCGCCCAGAGGAGGGACACAAGACCAAGAAATAGAAAGCTGAGGAAAAGGACAGCTGTGGTGTCCAGAGAGAAGGGTGCTCCTCCCTTTCCTTGTTGGCGAAAAAGGTAAACCATGGCTGGCAGAAAGAAGGTTACCTTGGAGAGATGTGTGAGATCGCCGTAGGATGAAGTGAGGAAAGGCCCGAAAAAGAAAAGCGCGAATGAAAGCGTCAACCAGGTAGCAATAACGGGGTTTTTCTTGACGGCCTCTGACAGTTCAAAGCGTGTTGTGCTCATAGTAACTTCGCAATTTTAAGTCCCATTTTTTCATGGGAAAAGTTCAGGGCGGTTTTCAGGGAGTTTCTCTGAATGCGGTGCATGTTCCGCGGGTTTGATTTTACTTCGCTTATTTTTTTTGCCGCTTCCTCGACGGATTTGTAGAGAATGCAGTTTTGCATATCGCGGAGGCCCAGCGCTTCTTCTTCCCCCCGGCCTTGACGGAATGCAACAAGGATGCAGCCGCAGGCCATAGCCTCGAAATTTTTCGCCATGTACTCGTTAAGGCCTATATCAGCGCTGAAAAAAAAACTGATGCGGTTGAGCGTGTGCTTGTATTCTGCGTCGGTTTGGGTGCGCAGCGCCTGACAGCCAATTTTTTCGCGTGCTTCATTGAGTATTTCGGCGCGCGCCCTGTAGGCACCGGAGGAAAAACGTCCGATAAAAGCGACATCAATATCCCGATCAATATCCAGAAAGCCGGCTTTCCTGGACGAGTACCCTTTAGGTACAAAAGCGGTATCCACGCCGGCGCGGCGCACCGAGGCGGATGTTATTCCCCCGGTTACGATAACCCGCCGAGGTTTTACGGATTGATAGAAAGAGGAAAATGCCCCTTTCCATTTTGAGGATTCGATGTTGTCCTGGCAGGCGTCTTCTTCATAAATGTGAAGATTTTTGATGTGCTTTAGGAGCCATGCCTTTCCGTATATGTGTTTGAAGGGAAGGTCGATGAGCACTTTGGAGTATCGGTGGGCCCGCAGACGTAACAACGCCAGGGGCAGCCATTTAACCTGCTGCCGGGTTAGCAATGCCAGATCCGACTGGCAATGCCGCTGCAATGACTCCAGTGCTTCATCAATGTTGATGCTTCTGTAATCATGACTGATTACGAGCAGTTCTTTGGGATCAGTTTGTGTCACCGCGGGCTCTTTGGCAGGGTCGCTTCTTTAACAATGTCGTCGGCGCTTCTCTTGTGTAAGTCATCATATATTGAGCCGGCGGTGCTGCCGAACAGTTGGTGGCAGTACACGGGGCCACTGCCTTTGTACTGATGACCCGAAGGGTGGCTGGGACAGAAGAAGTGACTGGGCAGAATGGTGAGACTTTCATACTTGGTTTCATGAAGCGCGTTGGTCCATGCCAGTGGCCCGGTTGTTTTCCAGGCGGAAAGTCTTTTCCTCTTGCGCTGGTACCACCTTTTGGGGCGCCATGCCACGCTTGGCGAGGCCGTCAGCTTTTCTATGAGATGTCTTACCAGGGGGTTGCCCGGTCTCGTGGCGACGTAGCCATTGGCTAGCAGACCGGGGCACTCCAGCTCGTTCTCCCAGCAAGTGAATGAGTCGCAAGTGAAAATCCAATCAGGGAGGCGTCTCACGCAAACCGAATCGCAGTCGAGAGCAAAGCCGCCATGACGTTCCAGTATTTCCCAGCGCATCAAGTCCGCAACGCCGTATAGTTGACCGCTTTCGGCCATTTCTTGCATGTGTTGACGCAGTCTCCACTCGCCATTTTCCCACTCTTTATTGCCCCAGACCCGAATTTCGAAATCGGGATGCGCGTCATGCCAAGTGGCGATGCAATTGTCCGGACGTTCTCTCTCATTGCCGACCCAGACAAAGTGAAGCGTACGGGGTATTTCCGAGTTGGAATGAATAGTCACGATCTGAAACTCCGCGAGTAAATCGGAACGGCACCGGGCGGTTGGTGTTTGAAGCGCTTGTGCACCCAAAGGTACTGCTCCGGGTGTTTTCGCACATAGCGTTCGATGGTGCGGTTGATGCGGGCGGTGTCCGCCTCGTCGTCGCCGCAAGGGAAGTCCTCCAGCGGCGCGCCGAACTCAATCTCATAGCGGCCGCCGGGCAGGCGGTAGTGGGCGCAGGGGATCACCTTCGCCTTGCCCATGCGCGCGATCCGGCTGGTGGCGGTGATGGTGGCCGCCGGCACCCCGAAAAACGGCACGAACACCGCGTGGGCGGTGCCGTAATCCTGATCCGGCGCGTACCACACCACCTCACCCTGGCGCAGCAGGCGCACGGTCTGGCGGATGTCGTTGCGGTCCACGGAATGATTGACCCAGGCGCCACGGCCCTTGGTGATCAGATGATCGAGCAGCGGGTTGTCGTTGGGCCGGTAAACCACGCTGAA
>DASUNW010000044.1:0-4929 GCA_036276955.1 Alcanivorax sp.
TCCGTGGCCGGCTACCGCCAGGTGATCCGCGACGACCCGGCGCTGGTCAGCTACCTGCGCACCGTCACCCCGGAAACCGAGCTCAGCCGCCTGGCGCTGGGCAGCCGCCCGGCACGCCGCAAAACCGGCGGCGGCATCGAATCCCTGCGCGCCATCCCCTGGGTGTTCGCCTGGACCCAGATCCGCCTGATGCTGCCCGCCTGGCTGGGCACCGGCGCGGCCCTTGAAGCCGCCCTCGAAAACCCCGACGACACCACCGTGGTGCGCGACATGGCGGAACGCTGGCCGTTCTTCCAGGGCGTGGTGGACATGCTGGAAATGGTGCTCGCCAAGGCCGACCCCCGGGTCGCCGCCTGGTACGAAGAGCGCCTCACCGACGACCCGGAGCAAACCCGCCTGGGCGACGTGCTGCGCCAGCGCCTCGCGTCCACCGTGGACGCCCTGCACCGGCTCACCGGCCGCGAAGACCTGCTCGACAACAACCCGGTGATGCGCTGGTCGATTCGCGTGCGCGACCCCTACACCGACCCGCTGCACCTGCTGCAGGCCGAACTGATGGCCCGCCTACGCGACCGCGACAGCGACCCGGTGCTGGAAAGCGCCCTGATGGTCACCATCGCCGGCATCGCCGCCGGCCTGCGCAACACCGGCTAGGTTTGGGGTCCGGTTTCAGGTCTTGTGGGAGCGGGCCTGGCCCGCGAAAGGGTGGCGTAAGCCACCCGGCGGCGCTTCTCACGCGGCCACGTGCATCTCCACGTGCAGGCCCGCCGCCACCACTAGGTTTACCAGGGTGTCAAGGCTGAACAAATGAATCTTGCCGCGCATCAAATCCGAGATGCGCGGCTGCGTGACGCCCAGACGGCGAGCTGTCTCGGTCTGGCTCCAGCCCTGGGTTTTGATGTGTTTCTCCAGGGCCATCATCAGGGAAGATCGAAGCTTGAGGTTCTCCGCCTGAGCTGGACCGTCTTCAATAGCGTCCCAGACGCTTTCGAATATCTCTCCGTTCATCGATTCACCTCTCTAAGCAAAGCATTATATCGTTGCCTGGCGAGTTCAATATCCCCGCGGCTGGTCGCTCGCGTCTTCTTCTGAAAGCAATGCAGTACATAAATCGTTTTCGGAAGATGAACAACGTAAATAATTCGGAATGCGCCGCCCGCTTCGCGGATGCGAATTTCCCGAGCCCCAGGACCAATAGCGCGCATTGGTTTCCAGTCGCTTGGTTCCATGCCCTCCTGGACTTTCCCTAGTTGATAGCCAGCGTCCTGACGTGCTCCTGCCGGGAAAGCGCGAAGATCGACCAGTGATCTACCGCAAAACTTTAGTGGCTTGAGTTTTCGTATCGAGTCCATGATATATACAAAATTTTATATGGTCCAGTTTCATATTTGAGTTCCTCAACGGTAGGGAAAGGGGTGCACTCGGTTAATCAGCGTATGTAGAGAGAGGTTGTCAGTTATGTCGGTTACTTTGCCGAGTAAATCTCTGAGCCGGGTAGGCCAATAGCTCGCGCGCGGACTGGCGCGGCGGCGGGAGTGGAGTAGGCTTGGCGAAAACAAAGGCGTTACGCCAAGGAGTGACCATGAGCGCCCACGATACCCACGTCACCTTACCCAACGGCCACCGCATGCGTGCCCGCTGGTTCCTGCCCGAGAAGCCCAACGGACTGGACGCGGCGGTGATCGTTATTCATGACATCTTCGGTTTCAGCGACGACCAGGCGCGCATCGCGCAACGGCTCGCCGACAACGGCTACCCGGTGCTGGCGCCGGATCTCTACGACCGGCCCGGCGCCAAGAGCCTGTGCGTGGTGCGCACCCTGCGCGACCACGAAGCCGGCCACGGCGACGCCTTCGATCAGCTCGACGCCTGCCGGCACTGGGTGCTGGAACAAAGCGATCAACCGGTCACCCAGGTCGCCATGATGGGGTTCTGCATGGGCGGGCGCTTCGCCCTGCTGTACGCCGCCCGCGGCACGCTGCAGGTGGTGGCGCCGTTCTACGGCGGCGTACCCCGCAAAACCCGCGCCCTCACCGGCATCTGCCCGGTGATCGGCGGCTGGGGCAAGAAAGATCTGATCTACGGCCACCACGGCGAACGGCTCGCCGGCCACCTCACCGAGCTGGGCGTGGAACACGACATCAAAACCTACCCGGACGCCGGCCACTCCTACATGAACGACCACCAGACCTTCCTGTTCAAGCGCATGGCCGACTACAGCCCGCTGCGCGCCAAGCACGACCCGGACACCGCCGAGGACAGTTGGCGGCGGGTGTTGGCGTTCTTTGACAAGACGTTGGGAGTTTAAAGTGGCCACTGCGTGGCGAAAAAGCCTGGGGAAATAAAAAGAAAATTCGAACGACGCTTTTGAAATAAGCGTAGTGGCGATGTGCCATCCTGCACTACGAATAAAAGACCGCAGAAGTGGCTGCCTAACTTCCTGTATTTAGTATAAGTCATGGAAAACGCTGAATAAAAAGGGGACAGAGTTAATTTTTTTACGGCATAATAATTTATTTCTTCACGTCGATTCGATAGACTCGGGTACAAATAAAAGCGATATAAAAAGAGGGGTAAAAATGCCAAGGATAAGGCGCACAGTGGTGCCGAACTATCCTCATCACATCCTCCAGAGGGGACACAACGGCCAAGAAATCTTCGAGGTTGAGGAAGATTACCGGAAATATCTTACGGACCTGCGGGCGTTAAAAGCCAGGCTGCACGTCAAGGTATACGGGTGGTGCCTGTTGCCGGATCAAGTGCACATGCTGATTGATCCGGGTTCCAACCCTGACATGTTGAGTGAATTGATGAAGGCGTTGGCGGCACGCACCACACGCCACCGCAACCGCAGGGGCCGACGCACCGGCACGCTTTGGGAAAGCCGTTACCGTTCCAGCGTGGTACAGCGTGGCACCTGGACGCTCGCCAGTTTGCGCTACCTCGAAAAAAAGCCTGTCCTTCTGGGGCTGGCGCCCGCGCCGGCGCGTTATCCCTGGAGCAGCTTCGGTATACGCATGGGCCGGGAAGAGGGCGCCTGGCTTGATCAGCCCGAGGAATTTCTCAACCTGGGTGGCACCGAAGAGGAACGCCGGCACTCCTACCGCATCTTCATGGAGCAACACATCCATGATCAGGAAGCCGATGCCATCCTCGGCGCCGCCATGCGTAACCAACTCACCGGCGACAAGATATTCACCGACGAGGTGGAAAAGCTTACCGGCGTCCGCGTGAGCATGCGGGGTCGGGGGCGTCCACCCGGCAAACCGACCAAGCCCGAATAGGCGCTATACAAATAGCGCCTTTTTGGTGCTTAAAGCGCCATACTTGCAGAAGAGCGTGAAGCAAACGTCGCTAAAACGTGAAAAAGGGGGAGTTATGCCTGGCAAGGATCGCCTTCTACTCGCGGGCCACCCGCACCACCTGGTGCGCAAAAGTCGCGGGAACCAACCCGTCTTCTTCAACGACGCCGACTACAATCACTGTCTGGCGCAGATTCGAGAGCTCAGCCAAGAATACAACCTCAGCGTGCACGCCTACTGCCTGCTGCCGGATCGCATCCACATTGTCGCCACACCGCACGGCGATCCCACCAGCCTCTCCACGTTTATGAAGGCGCTGTCATGCCGTACGTCGCTGCGCCGAAAGAACCTGCACGGCCGCAGCTCGGCCTGGGAGGTGCGCTACCGCTCCAGCCCGGTGGAGCCGGGGCAATGGACGCTCGCCTGCATACGCTATATCGAACGGTTGCCGGTGCTCCATGAACTGGCCTCGTCCGCTTACCAATACCACCGCAGCAGCTACCGAATGCGGCTCGGCAAGACCGATCACTACTGGCTCAAGGATCCGGAGGAGTACGCCCGCCTGGGTGACACCATTCAGGAGCGCGCGGAAGCCTATCGCCTGTACATGAGCAGTGACCTGGATCAGAGCGAAGAAGCGATGATAGACACCGCCGTACAGCGCTGCCGGCTTACCGGCTCGATCCGCTTCGTGAAAGAGGTGTACCGGGAGTATGGGATACTCGCCATCAACCGGGGCCCGGGGCGGCCGCGCAAGTCCCGTAAGAAGCCGAGTGACTGACTCAGGTTTAGACCAAAAAGAGCGCAGTAGATTTCCGTAACTGACTGATAACAATGTAATTTTTATAAGAGCGATGTAATGCCCGTATTTATAATCGGTACTTGCGACGAAATTCACTTCATACGCTTGACGCCGAAGGGGTAGGCTAAGAAAAACAAACCCAAAAGCTAAAGCAAAGGGGGAGTTATGCCCGGCAAGGATCGCCTTCTGCTCGCGGGTCACCCGCACCACCTGGTGCGCAAAAGCCGCGGGAACCAACCCGTCTTTCTCGATGAAGCCGACTACACTCACTGCCTCGGGCAGATCCGGGCGCTGAGTCGGGAGTACGAACTCGCCATCCACGCGTACTGCCTGTTGCCCGACGGTCTGCACATACTGGCCACGCCGTTGGGCGACCCGTCGAACCTGTCCAGATTCATGAAGGCGCTGAGCTGCAGCACCTCGTCGCGGCGCAAGAACCTGCACGGCGCCGGCTCGGTGTGGGAGGTGCGCTACCGCTCCAGCCCGGTGGAGCCCGGGCAATGGCTGCTCGCCTGCATGTGCTACATCGAAAGGCTGCCGGTGCTCCGCCGGCTCGCCTCGTCCGCGTATCACTACCACCGCAGCAGCTACCGCATGCGGCTGGGCAAGACCCACCAGTACTGGCTCGACGACCCGGAAGAATACGCCCGCCTGGGCGGCAGCATCGAGGATCGGGCCGAAGCCTACCGCATGTACATGAGTAACGGCCTGGACGCGGAAGAAGAAGAAATGATCGATTCTGCCGTGAAGCGCTGCACGCTCACCGGATCGATCCGCTTCGTGAAAGAGGTGTACCGGAAGTATGGCGTGCGACGTTAGCTGTCC
>DASUNW010000045.1:0-8061 GCA_036276955.1 Alcanivorax sp.
ATCGAACTGCCGTCCAGCTTGAGCTGTCGGTAGGCGGCATCCACCTCGGTGCGTTCGGTAAAACCGTAGGTCAGGCCGGAGGTGTGGGTCAGCAGGTCCCGGATGGTCATGGTAGTGGCCACCGGCTCGGTCTGGAAATCCGGGTAGCTGCCACTTTTATACACCCGCAGGTTGCGCCAGGACGGAATGTACTTGTGCACCGGCTCATTGAGCAGGAATTTGCCCTGCTCATAAAGCTGCATCATGGCGATGGAGGTGACCGGCTTGGTCATGGAGTAGATGCGGAACACGGTGTCCCGCTGCATCGGCAGGCCGCGCTCCACATCTCGAAGGCCTTGGGCCTGGCACCAGACCACCTCGCCGCCCTGCGCCACCAGGGTGACCGCGCCCGGGAGTTTGCCGGGCTGGATGTAGCGTTTATCCAGGTGTTGGGTGATGCGGCTAAGGCGCTGGGTATCGAGACGTGATGACGGTGCAGTGGTCATGGCAATTCCCGCTGATGCAAAAAAGCCCGGGTCTTTCGAACCGGGCTTTCGGAATAATGGTAGCAAGGGGCGGAATCGAACCGCCGACCCCAGCATTATGAGTGCTGTGCTCTAACCAGCTGAGCTCCCTTGCCATCGAACTTCGGAACCCAGGGCTCCTTTAAGGCCGCGAATTGTCCGCGAGCGCCCCGGCGCTGTCAAGAATGCGGGCCGCCTTTCCCGTGGCGGCGGGCCTGTCCGACCAATTATTGCGCAGCCGCCCCCTCCGGCGGAGGGCCGGGTGGCATTTACATGAGAATAATTATCAATTATTGTAAGATAATACTTGACCGATTTAGTCGGTTTTTAATACGCTAATCGAATATTCACGTACCAAGGGTGTGGGTATGCGTCTGACCACCAAAGGCCGCTACGCGGTGACCGCCATGCTGGATCTGGCTCTCCACGCGGATGCCGGGCCGGTATCCCTGGCGGACATTTCCGAGCGCCAGGGCATTTCCATTTCGTATCTGGAGCAGCTGTTCGCCAAGCTGCGCCGGCGCCAGCTTGTGACCAGCGTGCGCGGTCCGGGCGGCGGCTACCGTCTCAGCCGGCCGGGCGGCCAGATCGACGTGGCGGCGGTGATCGAAGCGGTGGACGAATCCGTGGACGCCACCCGTTGCGGCGGCCAGGGCGATTGCCAGGAAGGCCACACCTGCCTGACCCACCATCTATGGTGCGATCTGTCCGATCAGATCCAGGACTTTCTGTCCGGCATCAGCCTGGGCGAGCTGGTCGCCCGCCATGAAGTGAAAGCGGTGGCCCAGCGCCAGGACGCGCACCAGAACGCGTACCAGAACAGGGTACCGATCAGCACGCTCTAACCTACCTTTCGAGAAGCAGTCACCGACCATGTCGCAAGCGGTTTATCTGGATTACGCCGCCACCACCCCGGTGGACCCCCGGGTGGTGGAGATCATGATGCGCCACCTGGGCCCGGAGGGCACGTTCGCCAACCCGGCGTCGCGCAGCCACCTGTACGGCTGGCTGGCGGAAGAGGCGGTGGAAAACGCCCGCCGCCAGGTGGCCGACGCGCTCAACGCCGACCCCCGTGAAATCGTCTGGACCAGCGGCGCCACCGAGGCCGACAATCTGGCCATCAAGGGCGTGATCGAGCAGCGCGGCGGCGGCCATGTGATCACCGCCGCCAGCGAGCACAAAGCGGTGCTCGACCCCTGTGGCTGGCTGGAGCGCACCGGCGTGCCGGTGACCTACCTGGCGCCCGGGCCGGACGGTCGCATCGACCCCCGGGCGGTGGCGGACGCGCTGCGCGAGGACACCGTGCTGGTGTCGATCATGCACGCCAACAACGAAACCGGTGTGATCAACGATATCGACGCCATCGGCGCGCTGTGCCGCGAGGCCGGCGTGCTGTTCCACAGCGACGCCGCCCAGACCGCCGGCAAGCTGCCCCTGGACGTGCGCGCCACGCCGGTGGATATGCTCTCCCTGAGCGCGCACAAGTTCTACGGCCCCAAGGGCATGGGCGCCCTGTACGTGCGCCGCCACCCCGATGTGCGGCTCAGCGCGCAAATCCACGGCGGCGGCCACGAGCGCAACATGCGCTCCGGGACCCTGGCCACCCACCAGATCGTGGGCATGGGCGAAGCCCTGGCCCTGGCCGTGGCGGAGCGCGACGCCGAGCAGGCGCGGCTGGCGGTGCTGCGTGACCGGCTGTGGGCGCGCATCGCCGAGCTGCCCGACGTGCATCTCAACGGGCGCGACGCGCCCCGTCTGGCCGGCCACCTGAACGTGGCGTTCGAGGGCGTGGATGGGGAAATGCTGCTCACCGCGCTCACCGACGTGGCCGTGTCCACCGGCTCCGCCTGCACCTCCGCCTCCCTGGAACCTTCCTATGTGCTCAAGGCCATGGGGCTGGCCGACGACCTGGCCCATGGCGCGATCCGGCTTTCCCTGGGCCGGTTCACCGGCGACGACGACGTGGACCGCGCCGGGCAGAATGTGACGGAGGCCGTCACCCGGCTCCGCGACGCCGCCCGCAACCGCGCCTGAGAGGCCTGCAAGGGGGCGCGCCAGGGCTGGCCCGTCCCTTGCTTTGTCTACGTGAAGACGACAGGAGCAACGCATGCATGGGGTGATTCTTTATCACCTGCGGCAGTTCGCCGTGGAGCGGTTCGGCCCGGATTGCTGGGATAACGCCCAGGCCGCCGCCGGGCTGGAGACGCAGGTTTACGTGCCGGTGAGGCTCTACCCGGACGGTGACATGGACGCCCTGGTGGCGGCCCTGGAGGAAGAGACCGCCCTGCACCGCAACGACCTGCTCGAGGCGTTCGGCAAGTGGGTGATCCCGCCGCTGATCAATATGTACCGGGCGCTGATACCGCGCCACTGGAGCGCCCGCGACTTTCTGCTCAACGTGGAGGAGCAGGTGCACCAGAAGGTGGTGCGTCTGAAAGACCCGGAAGCCCGTCCACCACGCATCGAGGTGCGCGAACTGGCGCCCGGGGTGCTGGAGATCGGCTATCGTTCGCACCGGGATATGAGCGCGCTGGCGCTGGGCGCGGTGCACGGCGTGGCCGGCTATTTCGGGGAGAAAGCGGAAGTGATGGAAGACGCCGCCGGGGACGGCCAGCGCCGTTTCGTGGTGCGGCTGGCGCCGGCGCAGCGTAAGACGTCGCTGTCGGCGGTGTAGGTCGGGTTAGGCCAAAGGCCGTAACCCGACACAGCCGAGGGACGGTCGGGGGTACGGTCTCAGGCCGCCAGCGAGGCCGCCTCCTGCTTGATGCGCCCGACCATGGCCAGCAGGCCGTTGCCGCGCGTGGGGCTCAGGTGGCGCAGCAGGTCGAGCTGCTCGAAGAAGCCGTCCATGTCGTAGCTAGCCACTTCCGACGGCGCCTTGCGGTTGAGCGCCGCCAGGATGATCGCCGCCAGGCCGCGCACGATCACCGCGTCGGATTCCACCGCCAGGTACAGCCGGTCCTGGTCCTCATCGTAGTCGGTGAGCAGCCACACCTGGCTCTGACAGCCGCGCACGAAGCGTTCTTCGGTGCGCAGGTCCTCGGGCATGGACGGAAGCTGCTTGCCCAGGTCGATGATGTAGCGATAACGCTCTTCCCAGTCGTCCAGGAATTCCAGGTCCCCGTGAATCGCCTCGGCGGTCACGTCCTCGCCCAGTTTGATGTCGCGGATATTAAACTCAGACATTAAAACAATCCCAATTCGAGTTGGGCTTCCTCGGTCATCATGTCGCGGCTCCAGGGCGGGTCGAACAGCAGCGCCACTTCCACCTCGTCCACGTTGGGCACCTTGGCGAGCCGGTCTTCCACGTCACCGACCAGTACCGGACCCATACCGCAGTTGGGCGCGGTCAGCGTCATGCGCACCTGCACCACGTTTTTGTCCTCCCGGCGGATCACGTCGCAGCCGTACACCAGACCGAGGTCGAGAATATTCACCGGAATTTCCGGATCGAAAATGGTGCCGAGAGCGGTGTTCAGGTCCGCCTCGCGGACGCTGCCGTCCGCCTCCGGCGGATCGAAGTCCAGCTCCAGCGGCGCCTGGCCGATGGCGTCCGCGTCGGTGCCGTCGATGCGCGCCATATTGCCGTTCAGGGTCACCGTGTAGGTGCCGCCGAGCGCCTGGCGCAGGTTCACGAAGCTGTTCTTGTGGATGGTGATGCGGGTGCCGTCCGGCACCAGACGTGCCGGTACGTCACGGCTCACCACCACGGTGCGCTGTTCGGCGGATGCGTTGGCCAAATCAGACCTCGTCCATGTCTTCGACGGTGAAGCTTTCGCCGCAGCCGCATTCGCCGGTGGCGTTGGGGTTGCGGAATTTGAACAGGCTGTTGACGCCTTCCTTCACATAGTCGATTTCTAGGCCGTTGAGCATCGCCAGCCATTTCTCCGGCACGTACAGCGGCACGCCGTCGACGTCGAAGTGTTTGTCGCCGGCCACCGGCTGGTCGACGAAATCCAGTTCGTACATATAGCCGGAGCAGCCGGATTCATCCAGGTCGAGACGAATGCCGCCGGCCGCCGCGCGCTCGAGTTCGCGCCGCGCCTGCTTGCGGGCGGCCTCGGTCATCTTGATCTCGACCTGGCCGGGGTTAAAGGTATGTACGGTCATAGGCTCACCTTGCTGGGTTGCAAGTTGAAAGTTGCAAGTTGAAAGGAGCGATCCGGGAGGGCTTCGCGTTGCAACTTTCAACTTGTAACTTGCAACTCTCCTCTATTTTCAGAGAAAGGTCTTAACTTTCTCCAGCGCCTGGAACAGCTGGTCCACCTCTTCCAGGGTATTATAAATCGAGAACGAAGCCCGCGCCGTCCCGGGAATGCCGAGCCGGTCCATCAGCGGCATGCAGCAATGATGGCCGGTGCGCACCGCCACGCCCTGCTGATCCAGCAGCGTGCCGACGTCCGCCGGGTGGGCACCGTCCAGCAGGAAGGACAACACACCTACCTTGGTGGCGGCGTCACCGATGATTTTCAAGCCGTCGAACGCCCGCGCCTGCTCGCTGGCCGAGGCCAGCAGCGCGTCTTCGTGGGTCGCCAGGGCGGTGCGGTCCTGCTGTTGCAGCCAGCGCGTGGCGGCGCCCAGGCCGATCACGCCGGCGATGTTGGGCGTGCCCGGCTCGAATTTGTAGGGCAGCTGGTTCCAGGTGCTCCTTTCGAAGCTCACCGTCTCGATCATCTCGCCGCCGGTCTGGTAGGGCGGCATTTCATCGAGCAGCTCGCGGCGGCCGAACAGCACGCCCACGCCGGTGGGGCCGAACATCTTGTGCCCGGAGAATGCGTAGAAATCACAGCCGATCTGCTGCAAGTCCACCGGGTAGTGGCCCACCGCCTGGGCGCCGTCCACCAGGGTCCAGGCGCCGGCGTCGCGGGCCGCCTTGACCAATTCCGCCACCGGCGTCACCGAGCCCAGGCTGTTGGACACCTGCGACAGCGCCACGATGCGGGTGCGCTCGCCGAGCAGCCGCTGAAACGCCTCGGTGTCGACGCTGCCGTCCTCGCGCAGCGGCGTCACCTGAAGAGTCGCGCCGGTGCGCTCGCACACCTGCTGCCAGGGCACGATATTGGCGTGGTGCTCCAGGGCGGTGATCAGAATCTCGTCGCCGGCCTTGAGCCGTTCGCGGCCCAGGCACTGCGCCACCAGGTTGATGCCTTCGGTGGTGCCCTTGGTGAGGATCACTTCCTCGCGGGCGGCATTGATGAACGCCGCCAGTTCCGCGCGGGCGTTTTCGAAGCCGGCGGTGGCGTGGTCGCTGAGATAGTGCGCCGCCCGGTGCACATTGCTGTTCACGGTGCGGTAGTACTCACTCACCGCGTCGATCACCACCTGCGGCTTCTGGGTGGTGGCGGCGTTATCCAGATACACCAGCGGCTTGCCGTTGACCTGCTGATGCAGGATCGGGAACTGGTCGCGCAGGGCATTCACGTCCAGGCTCATGCGGCCTCCTCGTCGGCGCCCCGGCTTTGCCCCAGCTCACTGGCCAGCCACGGCTGCGCCCAGTCCGCCACGGTCTGGTCGGGCAGGCCCATTACCAGCTCGTTGACGAAGCCCAGGCTGAGCATGCGCTTGGCTTCCGCCAGCGGCACGCCGCGCGCCTGCAGGTAGAACTGCTGGCCGGCGTCGAGCTGGCCGACGGTGGCGCCGTGGGCGCACTTCACGTCGTCGTTGTAGATTTCCAGCTCCGGCTTGGTGTAGATCTCGGCGCCCGGGTTGAGCAGCAGGTTCTTGTTGCTCAGCTCCGCCAGGGTGCCGCTGGCGCCGGGGTGAATATGAATGCGGCCGTTAAGAATCGCCTTGCCTTTCTCGCCGGCCAGGCCCCGGTACACCTGGTTGGAGGTGCAGTCCGGCACCCGGTGCTCGACACACAGCTGGTTGTCGACGTGGGTGCGGTCGCGGGCCACGAAAATGCCGTTCATGTTCAACTCGGCGCCGCTCTTGTCGATAAAGGCGCGCACGTCGTTGCGGCGCAGCCGGTTGCCGGCCATCAGCTGGTAGCTGTCGATGCGGCTGACGCCGCTTTGGCGTAGCAGCAGGGTGCCGATGTGCAGGCTGTCGCGGGCCTCGCTCTGCAGCCGGTAATGGCTGAGGTGGGCGTTGTCGCGGGTCTCGATGGCGGTCACCGCGTTGGTGAGCACCGGGCCGTGGCCCAGGTACTGCTCGATCAGCGTCATGCGGCTGCCGGTGCCAAGCACCACTTCCAGGCGCGTGTTGCAGTGCGAAGGCTGGTCGCCGTCGGCGTAATGGATCACCTGCACGCTGCCGGCCACATCGGTATTGGCGGCCACTTCCAGGGTGATGGCGTCGTCCAGCGCCGCGCCGTTATAGAGCGCGAACGGCGTGGTCAGGCCCTCCAGCCGGGACGCTTCCCGTTTCAGGGTGACGCCGTCGGGCAGGGCGCTGGTGCGTTCATCCAGGCGGCCATTGACCAGCACCAGCCGGTACTCGCCCAGTTTGGGCAGATCCTCCGGGGGGGCGGCGGCCGGCGCGCGCCGGTTCAGGTGGCCGTCGGCCAGCGGCTGCAGCGAGGTGTATTTCCACTGTTCGGTCTTGCGGCCGGGGAACACCGCCGCCTTCAGCGCCGCCAGGCTGCTGCCGCGCAGCACGGCCAGCGCCGGGTTGGCCGTGCTTGCGGCATCGTCCGCGCTCTCCACCACGTGCTGGACGTTCGCCAGCGCCTGGCGTTTGAGGTCCTCCGGGGAAAGCAATGCACTCATGCGCTTTGGTCCTTACCGTCGTTCCGGTCGCCGGTGAGCCAGCCGTAGCCGTGTTCTTCCAGCTCGTGGGCCAGCTCCTTGCCGCCGGACTTGATGATCCTGCCGTCGGAGAGCACGTGCACGAAGTCCGGCACGATGTAGTCCAGCAGGCGCTGATAGTGGGTCACCAGCACGATGCCGCGCTCCGGGCCGCGCAGGGAGTTGACCCCCCGAGCCACGGTTTGCAGGGCGTCGATATCCAGGCCGGAATCGGTCTCGTCGAGCAGCGCCAGCTTCGGCTCCATCAGCAGCATCTGCATGATTTCGTTGCGCTTTTTCTCGCCGCCGGAAAAGCCTTCATTGACGCCGCGCTTCAGGAATTGCGGGTCCAGGTCCACCTGCTTGCAGGTTTCGCGGGCCTTGCGCAGCAGGGTCACCGAATCCCACTCTTCCTTGCCCTGGGCCTTGCGGGTGGCTTCCAGCGCCGCTTTGAGGAATTCCATGTTGGACACACCGGGGATCTCCACCGGGTACTGGAACGCCAGGAACAGCCCCAGCTGGGCGCGCTCCTCGGGCTCCAGGTCCGCCAGGCTCTTGCCCTCGAACAGGGCCTCGCCGCCGGTGATCTCGTAGTTGTCCTTGCCGGCCAGCACATTGGCCAGCGTCGATTTGCCGGAGCCGTTCGGGCCCATGATGGCGTGCACCTCACCGGCGTTCACGGTCAGGTTCAGGCCCTTGAGAATGGGTTCGCCGGCTACGGCGGCGTGCAGATCGCGAATTTCCAGCATTGATCAACTTCCACTATTCAATAATGTAGGTCGGATTAGCGCAGCGTAATCCGACATCCGGCGTCAAAGTCGGATTACGCT
>DASUNW010000046.1:0-15524 GCA_036276955.1 Alcanivorax sp.
CGCCAGGGCGTGCTGCTGCTCAACGCGGTGCTCACCGTGCGCGCCGGCCAGGCTGCCTCGCACCAGCGCCAGGGCTGGGAAGAATTCACCGACCAGGCCATCGAGCACATCAACCGGGAACGGGAAGGCGTGGTGTTTTTCCTGTGGGGCAGTTACGCCCAGAAAAAAGGCAAGCTGATCGACCGGCAACGCCACTGCGTGCTCACCGCGCCGCACCCGTCGCCGCTGTCCGCCCACCGCGGCTTTCTGGGCTGCGGGCACTTCTCCCGCGCCAACCAGTACCTCCTGCAACAAGGCAAGGACCCTATCGACTGGTCCCTGTGAACCTTCGCATCACCGACTTACTAAGGACCCTTTCGGCATGACCGACAGTGTACAGTTCGAAGAACGCACCACCGGCAGCGGCCACCTGATCGGCCGCGCCACGCTCAACGCCCCCCGCTCGCTCAACGCCCTCAGCCTGGAAATGATCCAGGCGCTCGATCGGCAAATCACCGACTGGCAGGCCCGCGACGACGTCGTGGCGATCTGGCTGGAAGGGAACGGCGGCAAGGCGTTCAGCGCCGGCGGCGACGTGATCGCCCTGCACGGCGCCATGGTCAAGCACGCCGGACAGAGCCGGAACCCGTTCACCGAGCAATACTTCGCCAGTGAATACCGGCTCGATTACCGCCTGCACACCTCCACCACCCCGGTGATTTGCTGGGCCGACGGCGTGGTCATGGGCGGCGGCATGGGCCTGATGCAAGGCAGCCAATTCCGCCTGGTGACACCGAAAAGCCGGCTCGCCATGCCGGAAATCACCATCGGCCTGTTCCCCGACGTGGGCGCCAGCTGGTTCCTCAACCGCCTGCCCGGCAAAACCGGCCTGTTCCTGGGCCTCACCGGCGCGCACCTTAACGCCCGCGACGCCCTCGACCTGGGGCTCGCCGACCGTTTCGTCGACACCGACCGCGAGCAGGTGCTCGACGCCCTCGCCGAAACCCACTACCAGGACGACCGCGGCGCCAACCGCCGCCAACTGCACCGTACCCTCCAGGACCTGGCCACCCGCCCGGACACCCTGACCCCGGCGGTGATCGACCACCTGGACACCATCAATGCACTCTGTGACGCCGCCTCCGTCAACGAGGTGGTGCACCGCATCCTCGGACACAAGCAATGCGACGGCTGGCTCGACAAAGCCCGCGCCACCCTCGCCGACGGCTGCCCGCAAACCGCCCACCTGATCTGGGAGCAATTGGAGCGCGCCCGCTACCTGTCGCTGGCCGAAGTGTTCCGCATGGAATGGTGCCTGGCGGTGCAATGCACCCTGCACTCCGACTTCCGCGAAGGCGTCCGCGCCCTGCTCATCGACAAGGACGGCAAACCCCGCTTCCGCCACCGCGACGTCGACCAGATCGACCCGGCCTACATCGACGCCTTCTTCCAAAACCCGGCGGAGACACACCCCCTCGGCGACCTCTAAGCCAGGATTGAGGCGCCGGCCCACCAGCCAGCACAAAGCGCCGGGGTTGGGTACCGCCATCCAGAACCGTATGAGCGCAGGGATGCGCGAATCGAGCCTACAGGGACGTATTTACGGCGTGTTCTGGATGGCGGTACCCAACCCCGGCGCGTCCTCCTGGAGGGTGAAGCCTCTCTGGAGAATCACCGGCTGGGATGTCGGGTTACGGCCTTTGGCCTAACCCGACCTACTGGCTGCGCGGCGCTCATCCTCGATGACTTGAACCAGCTCCGCGACCGGCAACGCCCGACTTCGGTGCGCCCCGGTCCCGGCCCACAGGCTCTTCCACTCGACGCCGGCCGCCTTGCGCAACGGCGAGGTGAGCCGGTGCTGGGCGGGGTAGGGCGCCACCTCGGCGGGCGCCCGCCCGTCCATCCAAGCGTTGGCGATGCCGCGCGCCCAGCGCCCGGACACCGCCCGCGTCACCGCGGTGGCGTCCGGTCCGGCGTCGGCCAGCGCCTGGCGCCAGCCCTCGGCGGTGCCGGCCTCCGGGCAGCGCAAAAACGCCGTGCCCAACTGGCCGGCCGCCGCGCCGGCGCCCATCACCCGCGCCAGATCGGCGCCGTCCATGAGGCCACCGGCGGCGATCAGCGGCGTCCCCAGGTCCCGGCAGGTGTCCAGCAACGCCGCCAGCGGCAGGCCCTCGCCCTGCGGATCAACGCCGCCGCGATGGCCGCCGGCTTCCTCGCCCTGCAGCACGATGCCGTCGACGCCGTCCCCGGCCAGCGCCAGGGCTTCGTCCCGGTTGGTGGCGGTGCCCACCAGGGCGATGCCGCGCGCCCGGCAGGCCGCCATCATCGACCTGGGCAGGCGCCCGAAGGTCCAGGAAAACACCGCCGGGCGCGCCTCCAGCATGGCGTCGAACTGCTCGCGGAAGTCGGGCAGCGGCGGAAAGTGATCCGGCAACGGCACCTCGGCCCGCCGGTAGCAGGGCGCCAGGGCTTTCAGGGCCGCCCGCCATTCCCGGTCGCTGGCGTCGCGTTGGGCGGGGATGAACAGGTTCACCGCGAAGGCGTCGCCGCCCGCCGCCCGCACGCCGTCGGCGGCGGCCATGATGGCGTCGCCGCTCAAATAGCCGGCCCCCACCGAGCCCAGGGCACCGGCGCGGCTGGCGCCGGCCACCACGTCGGCGGTGGACAGGCCGCCGGCCATCGGCGCCTGGATCAAAGAGTAGTCTTGGAACGCCATGGCGCCTCCCGGTTAGGTTAAGACTGAATCAGGCCTTGGGTTGCGGTAGGCTGTAGGGCAGCTCCAGCGGCTCGGCGTGCAGCGGCTGGTCGTCCCGGTACAGCTCGCCCTCGTGGGTCACGCGCAGTGCCGCCAGCGCCACCGAAGCCGGCGCGCCGGGGGCGCTGTCGACCACCTCGCCCACCGCCTTGCCGTCGGCGTTGCGCAGGCTTTCCCCGGTGTGCAGCGGCGGCCCCTGGTACTGAAAGGCGCGCATCCGTTGCTTGAGCTTGCCCTTGAAGTGCATCCGCGCCACCACTTCCTGGCCGGTGTAGCAGCCCTTCTTGAAGCTGACGCCGCCGAGCACGTCGTAATTGAGCACCTGGGGCAGGAACACATCCTCGCCGCCGGCGAACACCTGGGCCTCACCGGCCAGAATATCCTGGAAGCGGGCGCCGTCGCTGTCGACCAGGGCGCGCTCGGCGCTCAGGGTCTGCCAATGGGCGCCGAGCAGGCCAGGGGCCGCTACCAGCAGCGCCACGTCGGCGTGCGAGTAGCGCAGCACGGTGATGCCGTTCCGGTGCGCGCTTTGCCCGGCCTCGGGCACCGGCAGGCCGGCGTCGGCCAGGGTGCCCGCCACGCCGCCGCTGAGCTGCGCCACCGCCAGTTCCGGGGCGTGCTGGAAATCGGCCTTGGCGCGCAGCTTGTACTTCTCGAAGCAGCGCAGGGTGTCGTCCACCCGGGCTTGCGGTACCACCAGCAAATAACCGCCGGGCACCGCTGTTACCCGGGCGCTGACCAACCCCCGGCCTTTCAGGGACAGGTGCATGGCCAGCCGCTGGCCGCCGTCGTCGATGTGCTTGAGGTCGGCGGTGATCTGTCCTTGCAGATAGTCGCCAGCTTCGTCACCGGTAACCCGGATCACCGCCAGGTGGTCGCAAAGCGCCAGGGCCGGTTGCCGGACGCCGCCCGCGTTGGGTTGCTGATCGCCGATGATGGCTTGCCAGGTGCTCATAATGCCCCTTTCTTTGGAATATCGAGCTTGAGAATAGCTTGGGAATAGAGAGTACCGCGCCAGAGTTTGGGGCGCATGGCTGTAAACCAAGGGCCATGATGATAGATAATCCACCCCTGATCTGTCAGTCCATCGGCCAAAGAGGCGCAATCAATGACTCCCCCGGAATCCCTCGGCATCGCCGAACAGAAGCGACGTTTTCATTGGCAATGCCGGCGCGGTGCCTCCGAGGTGGAGGTGGTGCTGAACGCCTACCTGGAGCGTTTTTTCGAGATTGATGACGACCAGCGCCGGGCCCGCTTCGCGCGCCTGTTGGAATGCGAGGACGTGGACCTGCTGGAGTGGTTCACCCGGCGCTCCCGGCCCCAAGACCCGGAATTGCGCGCCTTCGTTGACGAGTTGCTGGATCGTGTGGCCACGAAGAATTGAGCTGGGCGGCTCCCGTTACCCGCACCGGTTGCGGTGCGCGGCGCTGGGTTTCGGCGCGGCGGCGATCCTGCTCAGCGGTTTGCCGCTGAGTCTGGCGGCTCTGACCGGGCTGGCGGCGCTGGTGGCGGCGCGCCGCTGGCGCCCGGCCATCCTGCGCGGGGTGGACGTTACCCCCGGCGCGCTGCGGCTGAGCTTTGTGGATGGCCGCCGGGTGACGCTGACGCCGCCGTTCCGGGTGATGATGCGCGAGCGCTGGCTGGCCCTGCATTGCCCGCGCCGGGGCTGGGTCTGGTTGTTTCCCGACCAGGCCGGCCAGGCGGCGCTGACCCCGCTGCGCCAGGTGCTCTACCTGCAACGCCGCTGATCAGCTCCGGTTGGGAATCAGCACCGAGTCCTTGCCCTGGGGGTCGGTGTGCGGGAATTCGCGCATGAAATGCAGACCCCGGCTTTCCTTGCGTTGCAGCGCCGAGCGGATGATCAGATCGGCGATCACCACCAGGTTGCGCAGCTCCAGCAGGTCGTTGCTGATGTGGTAGTTGCTGTAGTACTCGGTGATTTCCTTTTTCAGCATCTCCACCCGGTGCTGGGCCCGTTCCAGGCGCTTGGTGGTGCGCACGATGCCGACGTAATCCCACATAAAGCGGCGCAGCTCGTCCCAGTTGTGGCTGATCACCACGTCCTCGTCGGAATCGGTCACTTTGGAATCATCCCAGGGCGCGGCCTCGCGGGGTTCCGGCAAGCTGTGCAGATGCTCGCCGATGTGCTCCGCCACGGCGCGGCCGTACACGAAACACTCCAGCAGCGAGTTACTGGCCATGCGGTTGGCGCCGTGCAGGCCGGTGAACCCGGTTTCCCCCAGGGCATAGAGCCCGGGCACATCGGTGCGCCCGGCGCGGTCGATGATCACGCCGCCGCAGGTGTAGTGCGCCGCCGGCACCACCGGGATCGGGTCGCGGGTGATGTCCAGGCCCAACTGCAGGCACTTGGCGTAGACGGTGGGGAAGTGCTCAATGATGAAATCCGCCGGCTTGTGGCTGATGTCCAGGTACAGGCAGTCGGCGCCCAGGCGTTTCATTTCGTGGTCAATGGCGCGCGCCACCACGTCCCGGGGGGCCAGCTCGGCGCGTTCGTCGAAGCGCGGCATGAACCGCTCGCCGTTGGGCAGCAGCAGGCGGCCGCCTTCGCCGCGAATCGCCTCGGTGATCAGAAAGCTCTTCGCCTTGGGGTGGTACAGGCAGGTGGGGTGGAACTGCATGAATTCCATGTTCGCCACCCGGCAGCCGGCGCGCCAGGCCATGGCGATGCCGTCGCCGGTGGCCACGTCCGGGTTGGAGGTATACAGGTACACCTTGGACGCGCCGCCGGTGGCCAGCACCACCGACCGGGCCAGAATCACGTCGGTTTCGCCGGTCTTGATGTTGTGCACATAGGCGCCGCAGCACCGTTTCTCCTTGCCTTGCGCCCCGTCGTGCTCCTGCAGAATCAGGTCCACGGCGACCCGATGCTCAAAAAGATGTACATTGTCGCGTTCCTTGACCCGGTCGATCAGGGTGCTGGAGATCGCCACCCCGGTGGCGTCGGCGGCGTGGATGATGCGGCGGTGGCTGTGGCCACCCTCGCGGGTCAGATGGTAGGGCAGAGGGTTGGCCTCGGAACCCTCCAGGCGGGTAAAGTCCACCCCCTGGTCGATCAGCCAGCGGATCGCCCGCGGCCCGTTTTCCACCGTGTAGCGCACCGCGTCGTCATGGCACAGGCCGCCGCCGGCGAGATGGGTATCGCGCACATGGCTTTCCAGCGAGTCGTCGCTGTCGAGCACCGCGGCCACGCCGCCCTGGGCGTAGTAAGTACTCGCATGAGTGAGCTCACCCTTGGACAGCAACGCCGCCTGGATGCCCTCGGGCAGGCCCAGGGCCACGGTGAGGCCGGCGGCGCCGGAACCGATGATGAGAACGTCGTAGCGGAAGGTGGCCATGAAGCCTCTTTAGCTGGGAAATGTGAGCCGGGAAATGTTGAACCAATGTGAAAACCGGTGCTTCCGGAGGCGCTAGTATAGCCGCCCGTGGAACACCTGATACAATACCGCGTTTTACCTCCCGCCAGACTGGGAACAGTGTCACCTTGAAGGGAGCCCCGGTGTCAGACGAACAGTTGGTCAAGAAAGCCAAGGCCGGCGATCAGCGTGCCTTCGAGGTGCTGGTGCTAAAGTATCAGCAGAGAATCTTCGCGTTGATCAGCCGCTATGTGCGTGACCACGACGAGGTCCAGGACGTCGCCCAGGAAGCCTTTATCAAGGCCTGGCGCGCGCTGCCCCGTTTCCGTGGCGACAGTGCCTTTTACACCTGGCTCTATCGGATCGCCGTGAACACCGCCAAGAACCACCTGGTGTCGCTGAGCCGCCGCCCGCCGGGTTCCGACCTGGATGCCGCCGAAGCGGAACAGTACAGTGGCGCGGAGATGCTCCATGAAATTGGAACCCCGGAGTCCCATCTGTTGTCCGATGAGTTGGAGGCGGTTATCCACAAAGCCATTGAGGAACTGCCCCAGGAGCTGAAGACCGCCGTCACCTTGCGTGAATTCGAAGGTCTCAGCTATGAGGATATCGCGGCGGTCATGGAGTGCCCGGTGGGAACCGTTCGTTCCCGCATTTTCCGGGCCCGTGAAGCCATCGATGAAGCGGTGCGTCCCCTGCTCGGGTCGCAACGCGGCGACAGAGGGTGAGGACATGAACAGGGACTACCAAGCGCTTTCCGCTTTCCTGGACGGCGAGACCAACGAACTGGAAACCCGGCGCGTGCTGCGCGACCTGGACCAGGCCGACATCGCCACCCTGGGCCGCTGGCAGCTGGCCAGCGACACCCTGCGCGGCCACGCCAGCCGGGAAGTGCCGCCGGCGTTCAACGCGCGGCTGTCCGCGGCGCTGGCGGCGGAAGCCAAACCCGCCCGGCGCTCCGGCGTGATGGGCGGCTTCGCCCGGGCGGCGGTGGCCGCCTCGGTGGCCGCCGCCACCGTGATCGGCTGGCAGTATTGGAGCGTGCCCGCCGGCACCGGCGCGACGCCCACGCTGGCCGCCAATGATGGCGTTGCCCCCGCGGGCGCCGTACCGGCGGGTGCCGCGGCTATCGGCGCTACCCCGATGGCCGCGGAGCAGCGCCTCACCCGGCCCTTCGGCGAAACGTCGCTGGTGGCCCAGAGCGCCCGTCAGGGCGAGCGTGCCACCGGCACAGTGAACACCGCTCAGCCGCGGGTTAACGCCATGATGCTGCGCCACAGTGAATTCACCGCTCGCCACAGCAGCCAGGGCATGATGCCCTACGCCCGCTTGGTGAGCATGGACGCCCGTAACGGAGCGCGCTAACGAAATGATGCGGATCCTCGCCCTCGGCCTCACCCTGGCCGCCCCCCTGGTCGCCCCCGTCGCGAATGCCGAGCCCACGCCCGCTCAGACGCTGCTGGAGCAGATGACCGAAGCCTCCCGGCAGTTGGAATACCAGGGCCGCTTCCTCTATCAGTTGGGTGGGGAAGTGAGCACCATGGAACTGAGCCACGCGGTGATCGACGGCAAGCAGTACCGGCGCCTCACCCATCTCGACGGCCGTCTGGTGGAAGTGCTGCAACTGGGCGACGAAGTGGTGTGCCTGCACCCCAATGGCACCCTGACCCGGATCAACGACAACGACACCGGCCTGCTGGCGTTCCGCGAACGGCTGTCGTCGTCGATTCCCGAACAATACAACGTGCTGGTGGACGGCGACGGCCGGGTGGCCGGCCGCGCCACCACCCGCATGCGCGTGGCGCCGCTGGACAACCACCGCTATGGGTATCGGCTGTGGGTGGACCGGGACAGCAGCCTGCTGCTGAAGTCCGAGATGGTGGACGCCAGCGGCCTCGCCGTGGAGCGCATCGAGTTCGTCTCCCTGGACCTGGAGCCGGACCTGCAACGTTCCGACTTCCAACTGCCCAGGGTGATCGCCGAGCGCTCCCTGGAAACCGTGCCGGCGCCCGCTTCCGGGCGGTTGCGCATGGAAGCGGGCTGGCTGCCGTCCGGGTTTGAAGCCGCGGACCGCGATTGGCGGCGGGTGGCGGATATGCGCCACCCGGTCACCGCGCAAAGCTACACCGACGGTCTCGCTACCTTTACCCTTTTCGTGGAGAGGGTTCAAAGCGATCAAGTGGAAGAGGGCGTCAGCCGTGTCGGCCCCACCGTGGCGATCAGCCGGGTACAGACGCTGGGCGAACGCATCTATTTAATGACCCTGGTGGGTGAAATTCCGCAGCCCACCGCCGAACGGATCATGGAAGCGGTGGTGATTCGTGCTACCGACACACGACAATGATGGAAGAGCAGGGGCGCGTGGTGGCCCGTGAACCTGGCGCGATCTGGGTGGAAACGGTGCGCGCCGGCACCTGCTCGTCGTGCCAGGCCCGCCAGGGCTGCGGGCACAGCGTAATCAACCGCCAGACCGCCGGCCAGCGCGCCCGCCTGCGGGTGGTCACCGATCTCAGCTTTGCCGACGGCGATCCGGTGGTGATCGGGGTGCCGGAAAAAGCAGTTCTCCACGGCGCGCTCTGGGTGTATGCCCTGCCGTTGGCGTTGCTGTTCGGCGGCGCTCTGCTCGGCGACGCTCTGACACTGACGCTGGCCGGGCGCGCCGTGGACGGTGCCGCCCTGTTCGGCGTCGGTGGCCTGCTTCTGGGGTTCCTGATCACGCGCCTGCACGGTCGCCGTGTCGTCGGCGCCGGGCGCTACCAGCCCCGCGTTCTGAGCCGCCCGGGCAGCGCCGTTGATTCTGAAACTACTATCCGGGTGCGGCCCGCGCGCTGACCCCGGCCTTGAACTCAAAACAGGGTAGAAGGGAGCTTTCCATGGGGATAATGCCTCGTATTCTATTCATGCTGGCACTGGCTGGCGTGCTCGCCGCCTGCGGCCAGGACACCGACAACGCCAAGCAAGAAACCGACGACAGCCGTGACGCCACGCCGGTGCACGCCGACGCCGGCGAAGGCGAACCGCTGGTCACCGGCCTGCCGGACTTCACCGCCCTGGTCAAAAGAGAAGCGCCGGCGGTGGTCAACATCAGCACCGTGAGCCGCCGCGAGCGCAGCCAGCCGTCGCCGATGGACCAGCTTCCTGAAATGTTCCGTCACTTCTTCGACGAATTCGGCGGCGGCCTCGGTGGGGCGCCGGCCCCGCGCTCGGAAGTGGAGTCCCTGGGCTCCGGCTTTATTATTTCCAGCGACGGCTACGTACTTACGAACTACCACGTGGTCGGTGAAGCGGACGAAATCGTGGTGCGTCTGCAGGACCGCCGCGAACTGGACGCCGAGCTGGTCGGCTCCGACCCGCAAAGCGATCTGGCTCTGATTAAAGTGGACGCCAGCGACCTGCCGGTGGTGGACATCGGCTCCTCGGACGACCTGAAGGTGGGGGAATGGGTGCTGGCGATCGGCGCGCCGTTCGGCTTCGACAGCTCGGTGACCGCCGGCATCGTCAGCGCCAAGGGCCGCAGCCTGCCCACCGACAATTATGTGCCTTTTATCCAGACCGATGTGGCGATCAACCCCGGTAACAGCGGTGGCCCGCTGTTCAACCTCAAGGGCCAGGTGGTCGGCATCAACTCGCAGATCGTCAGCCGTTCCGGCGGCTACATGGGCTTGAGCTTCGCCATTCCCATTGATCTGGCCATGGATGTGGTCGACCAGCTTAAGGAAACCGGCGAAGTGAGCCGTGGCTGGCTGGGCGTGCTGATCCAGGAAGTGGACCGCGATCTGGCCGAATCCTTCGGCCTGGACAAGCCCATGGGCGCCCTGGTGGCCCAGGTGCAAAGCGGCTCGCCGGCGGCGGAAGCGGGGCTGCGGCCCGGCGATGTGATCATCGTCTTCAACGGCCACGAGATTCAGCGCTCCTCGCAACTGCCCAAGTGGGTGGGTGCGCTCAAAGCCGGCACCGAGGCGGAAATGACCGTGGTTCGCGACGGCGACGAAAAGACTCTGGAAGTCACCGTTGGCGAGCTGCCGGACAACCCTCGGGCGGGCATGTCCGGTGAGCCGGATCAGGCTCAGGGCGCATCCGACAAGCTGGGCCTGGATGTGCGCGCCGCCAGCGCCGCCGAGCTGGCCAGGGTGAACGCCGACCACGGCGTGGTGATCGCCGGCGTCCAGGACGGTCCCGCCGCCCGCGCCGGCCTGACCCCGGGCGATGTTCTGGTGAGCCTCAACGGCGAGCCGGTGGACAGCCTGGACGCCTACCGCGAGATCGCCGCCGCCCTGCCCGAAGAGGGCACCGTGCCGGCCCTGGTCAACCGCGACGGCAGCGCCCGCTTCGTGGCCATCAAGCTCTGACCCGACGCCATGGGGGAGGGCTATGGGCCCTCCATCCGGGAACGCCGTGAACCCGTCCCTGGGGGCTCCCTGTCGAACGTCCTGTTCTCCAGGGTCCGGGAAGAGCCTAACACAGACCCGCTCAACAGGTGGCGTCACCGCCCCGGGTCATCGCTGCCGCCGAACCTTTCTACGAAGCCGCGTAGGTCGGGTTAGCGAAGCGTAACCCGACACCAATGGTGGGCGCCGCACTCAACGATTGTCGGGTTACGGCCTTCGTCCTAACCCGACCTACGACTCCGTAGAGGGTCCAGGCGGTTACTTGGACCCGTGGCGGTTCCGCTGCCAAGTAAGCGGGGCTTGAGCGATCCCGGAAGGCACCACCATTGCACCGCGTCCCGGATACGGAGCCCCGCAGCCCAAAGATCAGTACTTCTGGAATCCCGCACCGCAAACAACGGGGATTATCCACTGGCGCCCTAATCCGCTAGAATCGCGCTCCATCATGTCTTCTTTCATTTCCGGCTCTGGCGGGTATACGTGACCGACATTACGCACATTCGCAATTTCTCCATCATCGCCCACATTGATCACGGCAAGTCCACGCTGGCGGACCGCTTCATTCAGGTCTGCGGCGGGCTGTCCGACCGCGAGCTCAAGGAGCAGGTGCTGGATTCCATGGATCTGGAGCGCGAACGCGGCATCACTATCAAGGCGCAGAGCGTGACGCTCTACTACACCGCCCGCAACGGCGAGACCTACCAGCTCAACTTCATCGACACACCGGGTCACGTGGATTTCTCCTACGAGGTGTCCCGCTCGCTGGCCGCCTGCGAGGGCGCGCTGCTGGTGGTGGACGCCGCCCAGGGCGTGGAAGCGCAGTCGGTGGGCAACTGCTACACCGCCATCGAGCAGGATCTGGAAGTGCTGCCGGTACTGAACAAGGTGGATCTGCCCCAGGCGGAGCCGGACCGTGTCGCCGAGGAGATCGAGGAAATTATCGGCCTGGACGCCACCGACGCCTGCCATGTGTCGGCCAAGACCGGCCTGGGCGTGGACGATCTGCTGGAGCAGCTGGTGGAGCGCATTCCGCCGCCGGCCGGCAAGCGCGACGCCAGATTGCAGGCGCTGATCATCGATTCCTGGTTCGATAACTACATGGGCGTGATCTCGCTGGTACGGATCCGCTACGGCCGCCTCAAGAAAGGCGACAAGATCCATGTGAAATCCACCGGCCAGAACCATGTGGTCGACAGCCTGGGTGTGTTTACCCCCAAGCGTAAAGAGACCGACATTCTGGAAGCTGGCGAGGTGGGCTGGGTGAGCGCCACCATCAAGGATATCCACGGCGCGCCGGTGGGTGACACCCTGACCCACGCCAAGACCCCGGACGTGGAAATGCTGCCCGGCTTCAAGAAGGTCAAGCCGCAGGTGTACGCCGGTATGTTCCCGGTCAACGCGGACGACTACGAGGATTTCCGCGACGCCCTCTCCAAGCTGGCGCTCAACGACGCCTCGCTGTTCTACGAGCCGGAAAGCTCCGACGCCCTGGGCTTCGGCTTCCGGGTCGGCTTCCTGGGCATGCTGCACATGGAGATCATCCATGAGCGCCTGGAGCGCGAATACGATCTGGACCTGATCACCACGGCGCCGACGGTGGTCTACGAACTGATCCTCAACGACGGTTCCACCCTGTACGTGGACAACCCGTCGGACCTGCCGGACAGCAACCTGATCGAGGAATTCCGCGAGCCGATCGCGCGGGTCAATATTCTGGTGCCGCAGGAATACCTGGGCAATGTGATCACCCTGTGCACCGAGCGCCGCGGTGATCAGATCAACATGCAGTTCCTCGGCAAGCAGATCGCGCTCACCTACGACATTCCCATGGCGGAAGTGGTGCTGGATTTCTTCGACCGTCTGAAATCCGCCAGCCGGGGCTACGCGTCCCTGGAATATTCCTTCGAGCGTTTCCAGGACACCAAGCTGGTGAAAGTGGATGTGCTGATCAACGGTGATAAAGTCGACGCTTTGGCGATGATATGCCACTTGGATCATTCCGCCCATCGTGGCCGCGCGCTGATCGAGAAAATGAAGGAGCTGGTGCCACGCCAGATGTTCGACGTGGCGATCCAGGCCGCCATCGGCAGCAAGATCATCGCCCGCCAGACCGTCAAGGCGCTGCGCAAGAACGTCACCGCCAAGTGTTACGGCGGCGACGTGTCGCGGAAGAAGAAGCTGTTGCAGAAACAGAAAGAAGGCAAGAAGCGCATGAAGCAAGTGGGTAACGTGGAAATCCCCCAGGCCGCCTTCTTGGCCGTACTCAAGGTGAACGACTAAATGGATATCGATGTGGGACTGTGGCTGACCGTGGCGTTGTTCGTCACGGTGATTATCTGGCTGGCGGACAGAGCGCTGAAACTACGCCAACGCAAGGGCATGCTCGGCAATACCGTGGAGACCTCCAATTCGCTGATCTCGGTGCTGTTTATCGTGCTGGTGATCCGCTCTTTTATTGTCGAGCCGTTCACCATTCCCTCCGGTTCCATGTTGCCGACCCTCAAGGTTCATGATTTTATTCTGGTGAATAAGTTTTCCTACGGCCTGCGCCTGCCGGTGACCAACACCAAGATCATCCCGCTGGGCGAGCCGGAGCGCGGCGATGTGATGGTGTTCAAGTACCCGGAAGACACCGGACAGAACTTCATCAAGCGGGTGGTGGGGCTGCCCGGCGACCGCATCGCGGTGCGCGACAACGTGCTTTACGTTAACGGCGAGGCGGTGCCCCGCGAGCTGGTCGACCGCGCCCGCAACGCGCGGGTGTGGCGCCGCGAGTACATCGAAATGCTGGGCGAGAACCCGCATTTGATCTGGCAGGAAGGGCGCGTCAACCCGTACAACGGCGACGCCGTGATTCCCAGCCGCACCCAGGGGGAGTGGCAGGTGCCCGAGGGCAGCTACTTCGTGATGGGTGACAACCGGGACAACAGTAACGACAGCCGGTTCTGGGGCGTGGTGCCCGAGGAACTGATAGTGGGGGAAGCCTTCCTGATCTGGATGCATTGGGACCCGATCTTTTCCTGGCCCAGCTTCTCCCGTAATGGGGCGATCGATAAAGTGGAGGCAGAATAATGATCACAAGTCCTTCCCGTCAGCGGGGTCTTTCTCTTATTGGTTGGGTGGTGGTGCTGATCATCCTGGCGGTATTCGGCACCGCCGCGTTCCGCATGGTGCCCGCGTATATGGAATACAGCACCATCCGTTCGGCGATCAATTCGGTGCTGTCCGACAGCAAGACCGCGCTGATGTCCGAGCGTGAAGTCTACGACGCCATCGGCAAACGCTTCACCATTAACCAGGTGGACGCCATCGGCGTGCGCGATCTCAACATTCAGAAAGCCGGCGGCCAGTTGTCCGTGGGCATTGATTACGAAGTCCGCGAGCCGATGTTCTATAACGTCTTCGTGGTGATGGAGTTTGACCACACCTTCAGCAAGAATATTGGCCAGTAATGGATGATCTGGACCGCCTCACTCGCCGGCTCGGTTATCAGTTCAACGACCCGGCGTTGCTGCAACTGGCGCTCAGCCACCGCAGCGTCAGCCGCCGCCGTAACAACGAACGCCTGGAATTTCTCGGCGATTCCCAGCTCAGCCTGATCATTTCCTCGGAAATCTTCCACCGCTTTCCGGAAGCCGCCGAAGGCCAGCTCACCCGCATGCGCGCCTTTCTGGTGCGTGGCCAGACCCTGGCGGAAGTGGCCCGGGAACTGGGCGTGGGCGAATACCTGATTCTCGGCGGCGGCGAACTGAAAAGCGGCGGCAACCGCCGGGATTCGATCCTCGCCGACGCCCTGGAAGCGCTGATCGGCGCCATCGTCATCGATGGCGGCGAAGACGCCTGCCGGGACGTGGTGCTGAGCTGGTTCGCCGGCCGGCTGCAGCAGATTTCCCCGCAGAGCGTGCGCAAGGACGCCAAAACCCGCTTGCAGGAATGGCTGCAAGCGCGCAAGCATGAGTTACCCGCCTACGAGGTGCTGTCGGTGACCGGCCAGGCGCCGAAACAGACCTTCGAAGTGGAATGCAACCTGCCGGACCTGGCCCGGCGATTCACCGCCAGCGGCGCCAGCCGCCGCCGCGCCGAACAGCAGGCCGCGGAGCAGGCGCTGGACTGGCTGGAGCAGTCAGCATGAGCGACACCCGTTGCGGCGTGGTGGCCATCGTCGGTCGCCCCAATGTGGGCAAATCCACGCTGATGAACCATCTGATCGGCGAGAAGGTAAGTATTACCTCCCGCAAACCGCAGACCACCCGCCACCGTATCCACGGCATTCTCAGCCGACCCGGCTACCAGATCGTGTTCGCCGACACGCCCGGTATCCATACCGGCCAGGAACGCGCCCTCAATCGGGCCATGAACGACGCCGCCCAGTCGGCGCTGTCCGACGTGGACGTGATCTGCTTCATGGTCGACGCGCTGAAATGGACCGAAGGCGACGAGCACGTGCTGAGCCTGCTGCAACGCGCCGGCGACACGCCGGTGATTCTGCTGGTCAACAAGGTCGACAACCTGCCCGACAAATCCCTGCTGTTGCCGCACCTGGAAAGCCTGGCCGCGCGCTTCGGCTTCGCCGAGGTGATCCCGGTATCCGCGCTGCGCGATCACAACCTGGACGTGCTCGAAAAAGCGCTCTCCAGCCGCCTCCCGGAAGGGGATTTCTGGTTCGACGACGACCAACTTACCGACCGCAGCCTGCGATTCATGGCCGCCGAGATCATCCGTGAAAAAGTGGTGCGTCAGCTCGGCCAGGAAGTGCCCCACCAGATCACCGTGGAAATCGACATCTGGGAAGACGGCCCCAAGGTCACCGATATCGCCGCCACCATCCTGGTGGAACGGCGCGGCCAGAAGAAAATTCTGATCGGCGACAAGGGCTCGCGCATCAAGAGCATCGGCACCCAGGCCCGCGAGGACATGGAGCGCCTGATCGACCGCAAGGTGATGCTCACCTTGTGGGTGAAAATCAAAGCCGGCTGGTCCGACGACGAACGCGCCCTGCGTTCGCTGGGCTATGACCACCGCTGAGCC
>DASUNW010000047.1:0-6179 GCA_036276955.1 Alcanivorax sp.
GCGCGACCACGACGGCGAATTCGAGCGCGCGTTCGGCGCCGGCAGCCGGCTATGGCTGATGCGCCCCGACGGCCACCTCGGCTACCGCGCGCCGCTCACCGACGCCGACTACCTGTTCGCCTACCTCGAGCGCCTCTTCCATCACAACGGCGGGGCGCCCTGACATCCGGATGTCGGGTTACGCTGCGCTAACCCGACCTACCCGCTCCCGTAGGTCGGGTTAGGCCGCAGGCCGTAACCCGACACCCCAACGCCGCCCCAAACCAACAACCCCCATCAACGCCAACAGCAAACCCAGGGCACCACCACCACCGCCGCCGCCGCCATCACTGCTGGAGGTGGCCCGCTGTCCGGTGTAATTGAACGTGACACTGGTGCTGTTGTTGTCGGCGGGGAAATCTCCGTTCTCCGCACTGACCGTCGCGCTGAACGTGTTCTCGCGAGGCGCGGAAGTACTGAGCGTAAACCGGGCGGTCACGGCCTGCTCGGGGCCGAGTGAAGAGACCAGAATGCAGGGATCGGCCTGGCAGTTGGCGCTGCTGCCGACGATAGAAGTGCCGCTTGGTGGCGCCACGTTCAACTCAACCTGATTAGCGACCGCGCCATCCAAATAGGACAGGTTGGTGACCGTGATTTCGATTGTCGCCTGCCCGTTATTGGCGCTGTCCGCTTCCGCCACCACTCGCCGTGCGGTAACGCTCAGGTCCGCCTGGTCGGAAAAGATCACGGGGATTTCCCGATCATTGTTCTTTATGCGGTAGTCGTCTTCACCGGAGGAAGAACTGATAGATAAAACACCTCGGTGTGGCGAGGTGCTTAGAACGTTTTGTTCCACCTCAAAGTTGCCGCTTCGGCTCGCCTCGGGCGATAGTTCAGCCGCCACCTCGCAGGGATTGGACCCTGAACAACCGCTCCAGTTGGCCGTCACTTCCAGGCCGCTGTCCGTGAAGGAAAAGGATGGATTATTTGCCGTTCGGATCAGGCTATCGTTAGTCAGGCTGGCGGTGATCGTCACCGAGGAGTCCGGCGCCGTGTAGTAGCGGTCACGGCCAGTGGTGAAATTCAAATCCACCAGCGGCTCGCCCAAAGTAACGCCAGCGTTCTCAATGAAGTCGATTTGTCCGGACACATCGGTATAAACGGTCGGTCGTTGGCTGGCGCAATCGGGAGTGCCGAAGCTGGTCAGGCCTATCACATAAGGAGCCGGGTCCTCACCCAGGAAGAGCGGGCCGCCACTGTCGCCCTGGCAGGTGTCCTGGCGCTGCTGGTTGACCGGATTCAATTCGGCGGCGCACAGCATCTGGCCGCTTTCGAGTTGAAAGCTCCAGGCTTCGTTGCAGGTATCGAATGGGACGTAATCCAGCTGCACTTCCTGCAACCTATCGGACAGCCGTGGATCATCCGGGTTGGTGACACCCCAGCCTATCGCGGTTAGCGCCTCATCACGGCGCGATCGATCCAGCGTTTCAAGAGCCTGGCGATGTGATTCATCAGCCAGACTGGGGAAGATGCCCGGGTTGACAGGACTGCTTAAGCGTAACAGTGCAATATCCCGACCCACGTTGAACAACGCATCCGCGTTGCTTTGTTCGGGTGGTAATTCAAAGGAATCGACTGCTCTGGCCGCGCTGAGATTTTGGCGTGGATTGGAGCCGCTACCAACCCAAACGGTGAGCAAGCCTGCGTTGGTGACTCGGCGCCCATCTTCATCGAAAAAACAATGAGCCGCTGTGACCACCAGTTGTTCAGTCAGCGCCATGCCGCTGCAGTAGCCCGCTGTTTCGTCGTTCGGGTCATCATCAATCTCGATGAGCGCCGCCCAGGGCCAGTCCCCGGTGGCGTCCTCCCCACCGATAATACGCGGCGAAGCTTCCTGGGCGCCGGCGGTGGCGCTTAGCGAGAGAAGCGCGGGCAGCGCCGCGCGGGTGATCAACCAGCGAACCATGGCTTTTCCTCGGATCCGACCCTTTTGTCCGAGCATACCGGGTCCTCGCGGGCGATGCGTGATCAAACCGTTACCGTTTCGTTAATACAACAAACGGCCGTGCTTTCTTACCGATCAGGTGGGGCCATTCAGGGTGGAGGGGATGTAGCCCTCGTCGGCAAGAGCCTGAATGACGCCACGGATCAAGTAGTTGTTGGTGAAGCCGACAGTGTACTGCCGGGCGTTTTCAGCGATAGGACGCAACATGCCGCTGTTGACCAGTCGACGAATCTGATAAGTCCTTTGGCCGGCTTTCAACTTTGGCATGGCGGGCACTAGATCGGAGGATTTAACGACGCCGTTCTGTACCGCTAGCGACAAGATGTTTCTTTCAAGGGCGGTTATCAGTTGCCGATCTTTGGCATGGTTCAAGGCAGGGTAAAGGATCCGTTCCTTGAGGAAGCCGTAATCGGTTAACTGGTCTACCTTGCGGAGTTCGTCCAGCACACCGGTCAGCACATAGGTACACCACCGTTCCAGGCCCTCTTGCGTGCCGGTATCCGCAACTCCCAGCATGCGGTAGTAGAGGTCACGGTCGTTGCAGAATACGGCTGTCGGATTGAGAATCCGGCCTGCCATGGAGACCTCGAACCCATATTTTATCAGTAGCGCATAGGTGAGCAGGCGCACTACTCGACCGTTGCCGTTTCTGAATGGGTGGATCCAGCCAAACCGGTGGTGGGCCAAAGCGACTTTCATCAGGTCGTATTTCGGTGGGTCATCTTTGTTGATAAAACCAACCAACTCTTCCATGTAAGCGGATACCTGCACGGCGTCAGGTGGCAGATGTTCTGAGGCGGCGATGACTACGCCTCCCTCACGGTAAGCGCCGGGTGTTCTATCACCTTCTTCCGTGAGCTGCTCTACGGTTATGGCGTGGAGTTCGCGAATCAGTATTTCTGTAATGGGGGTCTTCTCGGTGACCGCCTTATCGATATACGTCATGGCCTCTTCGATATTGGTGACTTCCCGAAGCTGCTCACCGGGCTGGGCCGCCCCTTGAACCTTGCTGTCCACGTAATCCGCGAGCGTGGTGTGATTCCCCTCAATGCGAGCGGAACCGAGGCTTTCGAGCATGTGAAACAGTGTCTTCAGTTCGAAGAAGACCGGATAGGGTGTGGTGCCTTCCAGGCGTAGACGCCGCAGATGTTCCAATTCGTTAAGAACATCCACCAGCGGCGAATCAAACGAGGGATTCAACAGAGACAGATCGAAGTGCTTGAAAGAGGGCATCCTGACCTCGTTAAGTTCAATCCCGGATTGAGTTAAGTTCAAAATTTAAATATAAAACCTTTTAAATCAAAAGGTTATGATGCCTATCGGGATTCAATATATCGAATATCCGTCAAGAATATCTTAACTGGAGGTGGCGCGATAGCCACCTGAAGAAAGAAGGTACGGGCGTGCCGCTCAGGTGAGCGGCGAGGCGTGGGCGAGCCAGTGGTCGTGGTCGTCGCGGGTGCGGGGCATGGCGGTTTGCAGGTGGTAGAGCACCTGTTCCAGGGCGGCGTTGGCGCTGTTCAGGGTCATCACGGCGGCGCGCAGGCCGGGCTGGCGTTCGCGCAGGTCGGCGAGCACCCGCTCGGCGGCGCCGGTGGCGGTGCTGGGCAGCAGCAGCGCCAGGTGGTCGTCGTCGTAGCGGGCGATCACGTCGCTGCGGCGCAGCCGCTGGCCGACGGTTTCGGCCAGGGCGTTGATGTCCGGGTGGTGAACCAGCACCAGCGTCAGCGGCGAGGAGAGCCGGTCGTGCAGCGGGATCAGCCAGCCGGCGGTGCTGGTCAGGGCGGTGCGGCTGATAAAGCCGGTCTGCGGGTCGCGCCAGGCGGTTTCCACCGCTTGCCGGGACAGCACCTGGTTGCGCCAGATCATCAGCCCGAAATAGAGCATGCATACGGTCAGGGCGGCGAGCAGGAACAGGCTGGCGGAGGCGGCGGTTTCGGTGCCGACGGGGCTGTAGCTGATGCGGATCGGTATGACGATGGCCAGCACCACTTCGGCGGCGGCCAGCATCACCAGAAAACGTTTCAGCCCGTGCAGCAGGCCGTTACTGAGCACCGCCAGGAACAGCAGCGCCATGGTCGGCGGCGGCTCGCCGCCATCGAGCAGAATCACGATGCCGAGAATCACCAGGTCCAGGCCGGACGCCAGAATCGTGACGTGCGGCACCCGCGCCACCAGAAACAGCAGTTGCAGAGCCAGGTAACTGCCGGCCAGAATCCAGGGCGTGGCCGTCGGTACCGTGAAGAAGAAGCCTTCGGAATGGTTGAAGTAGAGCACCGCCAGGATGGCGAACAAGGCTCGGGCCAGGTACTGAAGTACGATTACGCCCTGTTCCGTGGACACGCGTGAAGAAGTTTCCATGAGTGGCGATGTTCCTCAAAGCAATGCGGACTATGTTGCGTCACCTCCCCGACGGAATAAAGATACAGTCGGGTGTAAAGTTGTAAAAACGATACCGGGAGTGAAGATGTCGGTGGATCAGGATCAACACGCGCCGCTGCGCGACAATGTACGTCTGCTGGGCGAAGAGCTGGGCGCGGTACTTCGGGAGCAGTCCGGCGAGCGATTGTACGACACCGTGGAAACGATCCGCCAGGCGGCGGTGGAAAGCCGCTCCGAAGGGGAGATGGAACTGACCCGCCTGCGCGGTCTGCTCGATCCGCTGGACGACGACACGCTGCTGGAAGTGGCGCGGGCGTTCAGCCAGTTTCTGAACCTGGCCAACATCGCCGAGCAGCATCACCGCGAGCGCCTGCACCGTCGCCACGAGCGTTATCCCGGCGACCCGGACACCGACCAGGGGCTGCGTCAGGTGCTGGCGGAGCTGAAGCAAAAGGGCATCGAACCGGCGCGTATCCGCGAGACCCTCACTCCGCTGTCGGTGGAGCTGGTGCTCACCGCCCATCCCACGGAGGTGACCCGCCGCACCCTGATCCGCAAGTACGATCAGACGGCGGATTTGCTCGCCGAGCTGGACCGCCCGGATATCAACGCCGAAGAGCGCCACGGCCTGCGCCAGCGCCTGCGCGAATTGATTCTGTCGGCCTGGGCCACCGACGAAATCCGCCGCGAGCGGCCCACGCCGGTGGACGAAGCCAAGTGGGGCTTCGCGGTGATCGAACAATCGCTGTGGAAAGCGGTGCCACGGGTGATGCGCGACATCGAAGCAGAACTGGGCCAGGCCGGCATCGACGCCTTGCCCGCCGACTGGGTGCCGATCCGCTTCGCCTCCTGGATGGGCGGCGACCGCGACGGCAACCCCAACGTCACCGCCACGGTCACCCGTGAAGTGCTGCTGCTGGCCCGCTGGATGGCCGCCGACCTCTACCTGCGTGACGTGGAGAACCTGCTCGCGGACCTGTCCATGCACCGCGCCAGCGACGAACTGCTGGCGCGCACCGGCCCCAGCCACGAACCCTACCGGGTGGTGCTGCGCGGCGTGCGCGACCGCCTGAAGATCACCCGCCGTCGCATGGAGGCGCTGGTGGAAGGGCGCCCGGTGCCCGAGGGCGAAGGCTTCACCGAAGGCCGCCAACTGCTCGACGAGCTGTTATTGCTGGACCGCTCTCTGCGCGCGGTGGGCCTGGGCGCGATCGCCGACGGCGAGCTCAAGGACACCCTGCGGCGCCTCAACTGTTTCGGCATTACACTGCTGTGCCTGGACATCCGCCAGGAATCCACCCGCCACACCAACGCGCTGGACGCCATCACCCGCTACCTGGGCCTGGGCGGCTACGGCGAATGGGACGAGGACCAGAAACAACGCTTCCTGCTCGCCGAGCTGGAGAGCCGGCGACCGCTGGTGGACGACGCCTTCTACCGCAGCGACCTGTGCGACGACGCCGTACGCGAGGTGCTGGAAACCTGCCAGGTCATCGCCGAGCAGGGTCCCGAAGGGTTGGGCGCCTACGTGATCTCCATGGCCAAGACCTCCTCCGACGTGCTGGCGGTGATGCTGCTGCAGAAAATCGCCGGCGTGCGCCGGCCGATGCGCGTGGTGCCGCTGTTCGAAACCCTCGACGACCTGAACAATGCCGGCGACACCATGGCGGCGCTGCTCGACATTCCGCTCTACAAGCAGCGGGTCGGCTTTTCTGAAAAAGACAAAGGCCAGGAAGTGATGATCGGCTACTCCGATTCCGCC
The DNA here is from genome assembly GCA_036276955.1 of Alcanivorax sp. GTDB lineage: Bacteria > Pseudomonadota > Gammaproteobacteria > Pseudomonadales > Alcanivoracaceae > Alloalcanivorax. The sequence goes on from DASUNW010000047.1 coordinate 6,129, forward strand.
AAGGACGCCGGCTTCCTGGGCGCCGCCTGGGCCCAGTTCCGCGCCCAGGAA
>DASUNW010000048.1:0-8609 GCA_036276955.1 Alcanivorax sp.
GTGGTGACCGGCCCGCTCACCGGCGAACAGCGCTGGTCCGCCGACCGCACCTGGGTGCTGGACGGCATCGTTTACGTGCAGGACGGCGCCCGTCTCACCATCGAGCCCGGTACCCGCGTTGAAGGGCAACCGGGCTCGGCCCTGGTGGTAACGCGAAACGCCAGCCTGCATGCCGCCGGCAACGCCGACATGCCAATCGTGTTCACCAGTGGTCAGCCGCGGGGCACCCGCGCTCCGGGTGACTGGGGCGGCGTGGTGCTGTTGGGCTCGGCGCCGGTGAATCAGGCCGACGCGCAAATCGAAGGGGTGGCGGACAACGATACCCGCGGCGCCTTCGGCGGTAATGACGCCGACGGCAGTTGTGGGGTGCTGGAGTACGCGCGCATCGAGTTCGCCGGCTTCGAGGTCTACGCCAACAACGAACTCAACGGCCTCACCCTGGGCGGCTGCGGCAGCGGCACCATCGTTCGCCATGTGCAGGTGCACCGCTCCCTGGACGACGGCGTGGAAATGTTCGGCGGCACTGCGGATCTGCGCCACGTCCTGATCACCGGCGCTGGCGACGACTCGCTGGACTGGGACTGGGGTTGGCGCGGCCGGGTGCAATTCCTGATCGCCCAACAACACCCGAACAGCGGCGACAACGCGTTCGAGGCGGACAATAACGGCAGCCAGCATAACGCCCAGCCGATGTCCGAGCCGGTGATGTACAACATCACTCTGGTCAGCCCGCGCAGCCACACCCGCCACCATCGCGCCATGACGCTGCGCGAAGGTACCGGCGGGCACTTCCACAACCTCTTCATACACGGCTTTTCCGGGGAGGCGGTGGACATCAAGGGCGCGGTGACGGTGGCAAATCTGGACACCGGGCATCTCACCTTCGAGGCCCTGGCAATCAATGACATCGGCGGTCGTGGCGTCAGCTATTTCGAAGACGAAAGCGGCACCGCCGACGACGACAGCGGTCTCGACGAAGCCGGCTACTTCCGGGACACCGTGGGCACGCGCTTTGCCGTTAATCCGATGTTCAGCCGGGACGTGAGCAGCACGGTAAATCCGGCCTTCGCGCCCGGCGGCACCTCGTCCTTGAGGGACGGCGCCGTGGCGCCGCCACAGGGAGAGTTCTGGGATGAATCGGCACTGTATATCGGCGCCGTCCGCCCCGGCGCCGCGCGCGACTGGACCGACGGCTGGACCGACTTTCCGCTGAACTAGCGGTGGGCATCGTCCCGGGGCTGTCGGGTTACGGCCTTTGGTCTAACCCGACCTACCGGACTCGCTGCAAGCCGTAGGTCGAGTTAGCGAAGCGTAACCCGACATCAGAGGCTTAGCGGACGACGACGAAAAACACGCCGCCGTCGCGGTTGATGCGCAGCAACAGCGCGGCGTCTTCGTCGGGAACGGCCGCGCGCAGTTGCTCCAGGTTGTTCACGTCCTGGCGGTTGGCGTTGACAATCACGTCGCCGCGCCGCAGACCGGCGCGCCAGGCGGCTGAGTCGTGCGCCACGCTTTCCACCAGCACGCCCTGGCTCACGTGGCTGAGCTCGCCCTCACGCAAGTTGCGCAGCTTCGCGCCCTGCAGGTGCGCGGACACGCCATAGCCGGCGTCGGCGCCCGGGCCGTCGCTGATCACCGCGGTGACCTCCCGGCGCTCGCCGCGCCGCTGAATCGTCATCCTGATCTCTTCACCCACCGGCGACAGGCCCACTTTGTTCCGCAAGTCCGCGACCCGATCAACCGCTTTTCCATCCACCGCGAGCACCACGTCCCCGGGCTTCAATCCGGCTTTATCGGCGGCACTGTCCGGCAGCACATTGGTGATCACCACGCCTTTACGGCTCTCCACTTCAAACGCGCTGGCCAGTTCCTCGGTGAGATCCTGGATCGTCACGCCGAGCACGCCGCGCCGCACTTCGCCGTATTCAATCAATTGCTCCATCACATTCACCGCCATGTTGGTGGGAATGGCGAAGCCGATACCCACATTGCCGCCGGCGGGGGCGAGAATGGCGGTGTTGATGCCGACCAGTTCACCGTTGAGGTTGACCAGGGCGCCACCGGAGTTGCCCGGATTAATGGAAGCGTCGGTCTGAATGAAGTTTTCGTAGCCCTCGATACCTAGGCCGGTGCGGCCCAATGCCGACACGATCCCGGAAGTCACTGTCTGCCCCAGACCGAAAGGATTGCCGATGGCGACTACGAAATCGCCGACCTTGAGGCCGGCGGAATCGGCAATGCGGATTTGCGTCAGATCCTCGGCACTTTCCAATTTCAGCACCGCCAGGTCGACTTCCTCATCCAGACCCACCAGTTCCGCGGAAAGCTCCCGGCCGTCGCTCAGGGTCACTTCGATTTTGTCCGCGTTACGCGCCACATGGGCGTTGGTCAGCACGTAGCCCTGGTCGGCGTCGACAATCACCCCGGAACCGGCGGACACTGCCCGGCGGGTCGGCGCCCGATCCGGCATGTCGAAAAAGCGGCGGAAGAACGGGTCCCGCATCAGCGGGTTCTGGGTGGCCCGCACCCGGGTTTCGATGGCGATGTTGACCACCGCCGGGGCGGTCTTTTCCACCATCGGCGCCAGTGACGGCAACTCCTCGCCGCTTGCGATGCGCGTCGGCAGCGCGGCGCAGGCGGACGTCGACAACAGGCTCATCAGAACCACGGCACTAACCAGATCGAGAGGTCTCTTCAGAACAGTGCGCAATGTCAAACCCTCCTGTGAACGATACATAGCCGGAGTTTCGACCGGAGACATCGGTCAGGGTTCCGACGCGAAGATCCTCACCCGGTTGTACTCTCCGGCTTCGCCCAAATCCGGCCAGGTGGAGGCCTGCCAGGTGCCAAGCAGCGTCAGCCCCGGCGGGTCCAGGTCGGGGATTCGGGAATCGGCCAGCAGTATCGGCAGGCCGCTGGCGTGGAAGCGCGCCAGCAGCGGCAGGTTGTCCCGGTCATAGAGAATGTCCGCGGCGCTCACGCAGTCCGCTTCGGCAAGACAGGCCTCCAGATCGTCGCTGAGCGCCACCCGCACCCCGTTGAGCGCGGCGTTGGCGGCCGTGGCGGCGAGCGCGTCCGGGTCCAGGTCGCAGGCGACCACCCGGCGCGCCCCGGCCAGGGCGGCGGCGATCGCCACCACCCCGGAACCCGGCCCCACATCGACCAGGGTTTTGTCGCGCACCCACGCCGGGTGTGTCAACAGATGGCGCGCCAGCACCTGGCCGGAGGCCCAGCACAGCGACCAGTACGGCGGCGCCTCCATAAGGGCGTTGGCCACCTCCTGGTCCAGCCGTTCGTCGACCAGCTCGTCGAGCAGCCATAGCCGTATTTCGGGCACCAGGGGCAACAGCGTGGCCAACAAACGAATATCGGGAAGCAGGCGGTTCAGGCGTGCTTGAAGTTCATGGGGCGGGTCAAGCGTCTTCGCCACGGCGGACAGCCTCGCTGAGCAGAAAATCGAAACGCCGCGGTTCGGCGATGCGGCCCGAGTCATCCAGGGCCGGGTACGGCACGCCGTAACGTTCGCAAAGAACCGCCAGACGCGGGTGCGCCCAACGGAAGAAGGCGTGCCGGTAGCGTGCTTCGCTGAGCCGGCGCTGTTGGTACAGCCCGGCCACGCGACGCTGCTCGCAGGCCTCGGAGAGAATGATCGCCGCCGCCACGCTGACGTTGAACGAGGACACCATGCCCATCATCGGGATGATCACATGCTGGTCCACGGCGGCGACGGTGCGTTCGGTGATGCCGAACTTTTCGGTGCCGAACAGCACCGCCGTGGGGCGGGTGAAATCCACCTCCCGGTAGGGTACGGCGGTGTCGGAGAAGTGCGCCGCCAGCACCTGCTGGCCCTGGGCGCGGGCGGCGGCCACCGCCTGTGGACCGCTGTCGTGCTCATGCACATAGACCCAGCGCTGCGAGCCCATGGCGCTGCTGGCCGAGGCCCGCGCGCGGTTTTCCGGCAACACCGCGTGCACGTCGAGCACCCCCACCGCGTCACAGGTACGCACGATGGCATTGATGTTGTGCGGCTTGTGCACCCCTTCCAGAATCACGGACAAGTCCGGCTGGCGTCGGTCCAGGGCGGCGCTCAGGCGCCGGTGTCGTTCCGGGGTCATCGGGTCTCCATGGTTTTCGGGCACAGCAGCGATGATTGTAGCATCGCCGCGGGCGGACAAGGCCGGGAACCTTGAGGCACACTAGCAGCCTTCGCTGATCACAGAACTCTGAACGAGGACCGTCCATGAACGAACGGGCACTGCCGCTGGCCGGCGTCAAGGTCGTGGAACTGGGGCAATTGCTGGCCGGCCCCTTCGCCGGCACCCTGCTGGCCTATTTCGGCGCCGAGGTGATCAAGGTGGAACCGCCCGGCGGCGACCCGATTCGCGGCTGGCGCAAGCTGGACGACACCGGCACCTCGTTCTGGTGGCGCAGCCTGGGCCGCAACAAGCGCTCCATGACCCTGGACCTGAAAAGCGACGCCGGCCGCGAACTGGCGGCGCGCCTGATCGACGACAGCGATGTGCTGATCGAGAACTTCCGCCCCGGCACCCTGGAAGGCTGGGGACTGGGGCCGGAGCGCTTCAGGGAAAGCAATCCGGGGCTGGTCTACACACGCATCTCCGGCTACGGCCAGGACGGCCCCTACGCGGACAAACCCGGCTACGCCTCGGTGTGCGAAGGCATCGGCGGCCTGCGCTACGTCAACGGCTTCCCCGGCGAGCGCCCGGTGCGCCCCAACCTGTCCCTGGGCGACACCGTGGCCGGGCTGCACGCCGCCCTGGGCATCGCGTTGGCACTGCTCGAGCGCCACGGCAGCAAGCAGGGCCAGGTGGTCGATGTGGCGCTTTTCGAATCGGTCTTCAATCTGCTGGAAGCGGTGATCCCCGAGTTCGACGGCACCGGCGAAATACGCCAGCCCGCCGGCTCCACCGTCACCGGCATCGTGCCCACCAACACCTACCGCTGCGCGGACGGCAAATACGTGATTATCGGCGGCAACGGCGATTCCATCTTCAAGCGGCTGATGACCACCGCCGAGCGCCCCGATCTTGCCGACGACCCACGGCTGGCGAAGAACCCCGGGCGGGTGGCCAACGAAGCGGAGATCGACGGCGCCATCGAAGCCTGGTGCGCCACCCTGCCCAGCCCGGAGGTACTGGCAAAGCTGGAAGCGAACCGGGTGCCCTGCGGCCCGATCTACAGCGCCGCCGACATGATGACGGACCCGCACTTCCAGGCGCGCGGCCTGTTCCAACAAGTGGAGATCAACGGCGCGCCCCTGAAAATTCCGGCGATTCTGCCGCGCCTGGGCGGCACCCCCGGCAGCACTCGCTGGCCCGGCGGCGAGGCCGGTTGCGACACCGAGGCGGTCGCGCGCGGCGAGCTGGGCCTATCAGAAGAGGAGTTCGAGCAACTGAAAGCGCAGGGTGTATTCGGCGCCTGAAACCCTAAAAGGCAGGAGCGAACCTTGTGGGAGCGGGTGGGTCCGGCGGTGTTGAGGCCCGTGGCGGTGACGTTTCCCTCAGCGCGCCTCTGTGCCGGGACCTTCCGGGACCCTGGAGAACAGGACGTTCGACAGGGAGCCTACAGGGACGTATTCACGGCGTTCCCGGAAGGTCCCGGCACAGAGGCGCGCCCCCGATGGAGAGACAGCCTTCCGGCTAGCTAGCGCTGGGAGAGCTGGCGGTAGAGGTTGTCCATGACGCGGGCGGCCAGAAGACGGGCGCGGTCGGTGTTGGGGCCGCTGAAATGCGCCTGCAGGTTGGCGGTGAACAGCGCCAGCCAGCGTTCATGATGAGCGCCGGTGAGCGGTCGGCGGTCATGGACGGCGCGGTGCTTGGCGATCATGTGCCGGTCGTAGGCGGTATCGCCGAGCAGCATCTTTTTCCAGTAAGCGGCGATCAACGGCAAATGCTCGTCGAGATTGATACGCGCCACCTCCAGGAAGACCGGCGCCAGCAGCGGGTCGTCCAGCACCCGCTGGTAGAACATATCCACCATTTCCTCGATGCGCGCCGGGGTGTCCAGGTCCGGCTTATCGTTGCGCCGGGCCGGCGGCTCACCGGGGACGAACCGCTGCACCACGGTCACCAGCGAATACGCCCGGTCAGGATGTCCTTAAACATCACGAAATCACCGGCCAGGCTGTACCAGGGGTGCTTGAACGTAGCCGGGCGGTTGTGCTCGAAGAAGAAGTGGCCCACCCAGGCGAAGCCGTAACCCACCACCGGCAGCAACAGCAGCCCCCACAAATTGCCGGTGATGATGACACCGGCGAGGACCGCGAACAGACCCAACGTGCCGAAGAAATGCAGCCGCCGGCAGGTCGGGTCGGTGTGCTCCTGCAGATAATAGGGGTAGAACTCCTGGAAGCTCTCGAAACCGGATTGTTTAATCTCGTTCATGGCGCTCACCTCTTGCCAGCAGGTCTTTATTATACGCGGCTCCGGCCACTGACACGCCCGCCGCCGGAATGGTTGTTTCAGCCATTGTCCACGATTGGCGGCCATGGACAATGGCCCGATCAACCAAGGATACCGGATTGCCCATGGCCCTACGCCCCCGTCTCAGCCGTCTTCTGTCACCGCAACGCACGCCGATCCCCCGCGACCTGGACTCGATCACCGACCGGGGCCCCGAGGCAACCGCCGCCGAAGCCGGGCTGGACGATGATCGGGTGGAGGCCATCTGGCGGGCCACGCGGCGGCTCTACCGGGGCGGCATGAGTCCGGGCATCGCGCTGAGCCTGCGCCGCCAGGGCAGTGTTTTCCTGGACCGGGCGCTCGGCTACGCGGACCCGGTGAGCGAGCGCCTGCTCACCACCGAGACCCCGGTGTGCCTGTTCTCCGCGTCGAAGTCGATCACCGCCATGCTGGTGCACCATCTGGCGGAACAGGGCCAGCTGCATCTCGACGACCCGGTCAGCCGCTATCTGCCGGAGTACGGCTGCCACGGCAAGCAGAACACCACCCTGCGCCATATGCTCACCCACCGGGCCGGTATTCCGCGCCCGGAACAGGCAGTGGAACCGGATATTCTGTACCGACCCGATGAGATCGTGAAGCTGCTCTGCGAAGCCAAACCAAGCACCCTGGGCAACCAGTCCTACCACGCCATCACCGCCGGCTTCGTGCTCGGCGCGGTGGTGGAGAAAGTCACCGGCGAGGGCCTCAATGCGACCCTCGACCGGGTGATCCGCAAACCCATGGGCATGCGCTATTTCACCTTCGGCGCCACCGGCCCGGAGCGGGCCCGCGACGTGGCCACCGGGGTGCCGATGAAACTGGTGGACCTGTTTCTGAACTACGCCGTGGGCGGCACCTTCGACGAGGTGGTGGAGGTCACCAACGACGAGCGCTTCCAGCAGGCGGTGGTACCCGCCGGCAATCTCTACGCCACCGCCGAGGAGGCCAGCCGCTTCTTCCAGATGCTGCTGAACGGCGGCCGCTGGGGCGACCAGCAAATTTTCCGGTCGGAAACGGTGGCGACGGCGCTCGCGCCGGCGTCACGGCGGCCGAGAGTGGACCGCACCCTGATGCTGCCGCTGACGTTTTCGGCGGGCTTCATGCTGGGCAATCGCGGCATCGGCCTGTTCGGGCCGGCGGCGCCGCGCGCCTTTGGCCATCTCGGGTTTATCAGCATTTACTGCTGGGCCGATCCGGATCGGGATCTGGCCGGTTCGTTGCTGACCACCGGTAAGGGCCTGATCGGGCCGCACCTCCCTGCCCTGCTCAATCTGCAGTACACCATCAACCGCCACACCCGCTAAGCTTCCACGCTCGGTTCTCTCCAGCCTGGGTCGCGGTTCTGTGTTAGGTCCCGTGGCGGTTCCGCTACCAAGTGAGCGGGGCAATGGTGGTGCCTGGAGGGACCTATTTGGCCAGGGATGGCCAAATGAGAGCGCCCAGGGACGGCTTGAGCGATCCCGGAAGGCACCACCATTGCACCGCGTCTCGGATACGGAGCACCGAACACAGGAATAATCAGCGGACAAAAAAAGCCCGGCGCGAAGGCCGGGCTTTTTATTGCGGCTTGCTGGGAGCCTTCAGGGTTTGGCGGTCATCAGCTTGCGCTCCGCCGAGAGGCCCCGGTAGAGGCTGAAGCACATCACCAACAGCACCACGGTGAACGGCAACCCGGTGGTAATCGCACCGGCTTGCAGCGCACTGAGCGCCTGCTCGCCCCCGCCGTACAGCAAGGCACCGGCGATCAGGCCTTCCATGACGGCCCAGAACACCCGCTGGGGCACCGGCGCATCCAGTTTACCGCCGGCGGTGATGGAGTCGATCACCAGGGAGCCGGAGTCCGAAGAAGTGATGAAGAATACCAGCACCAGAACGATCGCGAGGAAAGAGGTGATCGCGGTCATCGGCAGTTCCGCCAGCATCTGGAACAGTGCCAGGGAGGAATCGCCTATGCCATTGGCGAGCTCGCCGATGCCGTTAATGGTCTGGTGCAAACCGGTGCCACCGAAGGTGGCCATCCACACCACGGTCACCAGGGTGGGCACCAGCAGTACCGCGGTGAGGAACTCACGGACGGTACGGCCACGGGACACCCGCGCGATGAACATACCCACGAACGGCGACCAGGAAATCCACCAGGCCCAG
>DASUNW010000049.1:0-23190 GCA_036276955.1 Alcanivorax sp.
GTGGTGGCTCAGGCGCCGCTGGCTGAGATCCAGCCAGGTGGCGGCGTCGTGGCCCTGGCGGGCGCGCCGCACGATCAGGGTGTCCCGGTGGCCGTTGTTCAGATGCAGGCGCCAGCGCAGGGTCACCAGGCTTTCCTGGTGGCGGTTGAGGGTCTCTTCCAGCTTCGCCAGCAGGGTGCTCATCGGGCCGCTGAGCCGGTCCAGGTTGTCCAGCGGGTCGTCGAAGTCGAGCCGCTCCCGGAACGGGCGCGGCGGGGAAATCGGTTTGCGCGGGTCCGCCTGCTCGCCGAGCAGACGCTGCAGCCAGTCCAGGAAATCGACCCCGAAGCGCTTGCCCAGCGCCGCCCGGGGCAGCGGGAACAGCTCGCCCAGGGTGCGGAAGCCGGGGGCCTGCAGCCGCCGGCGCAGGCGTTCTTCCAGATCCAGTTCGGCGAGCGGCAGGTCCGCCAGCCAGGCCTGGAAGCGCGCCGCTTCCGGCGGCTCCTCCAGGGCCGGCGGATCGGTGAGGTGCCAGGCGGCCAGCGGCGTGGGGCCGATGCCCAGGCGGCTGGTCAGCGGGCAGTGCAGCCGGTAGCGGTCGACCCGGGCGAGCAGCTTCTGAAAGCCGCCGAACAGCTTCAGGCAGCCGCCCATTTCCAGCAGCACGGTGGCCGGCGGCGCCGGGCAGACCTGCGGCGTGAGAGTCAGTAATTGGCGGGCCTCGCACAGCAGCGCCTGGTGCTGCTGGTCGGCCCGCGCTTCGTGCACTTCCAGCTCTTCGCACAGGGCGCGGGCGGTGCCCAGGCGCAGGCCCGCTTCCACGCCGGCGGCGCGGGCCGCCGGGTTGGCCAGCAGCACCCGGTTGCCGCGCACCAGCACGCGCGGTTCCGGGCGCGGGCCGTGTTCCGCTTCCAGCGCCAGCAGCGGGAAATGCAGGGCCAGCCACAGCGCGCTCATGGCCGCACCTCCGGGGCGCCGGGGGCGGGCAGCCGCAATAACGGCGGGCGCAGAGACGGTTCCGGCACCGGCCGCCGGGTCAGGGCCGGCAGCTCCCGGCAGGCCGGCGGCCGCCGGCGCAGGTGTTCGGGCAGCAGCGGCAGGTCGCAGTGTTGCCCGGCCCGGCCGCCGGGCTGCTTGCGCACGGTGACGGTCAGTTCGCCGGGCGCCGGGCAGCTCAGCTCCAGGCGTAGCGGTGCCGGGCTGGGCTGTTGCCCGGCCTGGCGCGGGCGCACCAGCACCAGCAGGCAGCGCCCCTGTTGCGCGCCGAGATGCAGGCGCCGCAGGGTGCCCGCCGGCAAGGGCCCGCCCGGCGCCCACAGCAGCGCTAGCCGCACGGTGTCACCGGCGATCGCTTCGAAGCTGGCGCGCAGCAGGGTGGCGCGGTCGCCGCTGCGCAGAATCAGCAGGTCGTCCAGCGGCACCCCGGCCCGCGCCAGCATGGTGGCGGAAGGGCGCATCGGCGGGTTGGCGATCAGGCGTGCCCCGGGGCCGTCGCTGGCGAGCACCGGCAGTAACAGGTGTAGCACCGCCGGACAGGGCAGGGGGCAGAGCAGCTCCACCAGGCCCTGGTCCGGCCAGCCGCCGCCGGCCAGTAGTCGGTCCAGGTCGCTGAAGCCGGTGCTTTGCCCCTGGCCAACGCCGGTGCTTTCGCGGCCCCACCAGGTGTCCCTGCGGGCCAGCAGTTGTTGCAAGAAATCGGGCGGCATGGGCGACATGAAGATACATCCGGGGTGTTTGGAATACTGTACATAAGAACAGTATATTTAAGCCGGCGAAGGGTCAATGGGAAAGGCTGTGCTGAGCGGTCAAGCGGCGCTGTCAGGGTAAACATATTGTATTGCCCGGGCCTCTTGAGTAGCTTCAAGGCATTCCCGAGCTCGACGAGATTCCCCGATGTCACCACAACAACAAACAGCCCGCCGGCTCTCCGCGGCTTTTCAGCAGGGCGTGACCCGGCGGCGGTTCCTCAAGTGGGGCCTGGTCGGCAGTGCCGGCGTGGCCGCCGCCGCCGCGGGCGGCTTCGCGCTGCTGCGCCGGTCGCCCCTGGATGACCGCCCCAAACCCGACTGGGCCGACGGCCTGAGCCGCCAGGAATACCATCTGTTCGACCGCGCCCGGGTGGCGCTGCTGCCCACCGTGGGCACCGATCTGACGCCCAGCGACCAGGTACCGGTGGTGCGCAATGTGCAGGGCATCCTGGGGTTCATGGACGCGGCCACCCGCAAGGACGTGGCCACCGGGCTGACCCTGTTCGATAACGCCGCGGTGGTGTTCCACGGCAAGCGGTTCGTGGACCTGGACGAAGCCACCGCGCGCGATTATTTCGACGCCTGGAGCCGGGGCAATGTGGTGCAGCGCACCCTGGGCACGGTGATCAAACAGCTTACCTACACCTCCTACTGGCGTGATGAAAGCACCTGGGGGCCGGTGGAATTCGACGGCCCGGTGTCCGAGCGCTGGGGCATCGCCTATCTGGGCAACGCACCGTTGCCGGATCAACCATCGGATCAAGCCACCGGGGAGGGCAACGCATGAGCGAAGTGCAATGGCGGTCTTCCGGTTTGCCGGTGACTGAAGCGAAGGACATTAAGCAAGGCTCGCTGACCCTGGACGCGGACGTGGTGATCGTCGGCTCCGGCGCCGGCGGCGCGGTGGCCGGCTATGAGCTGGCCCGGCGCGGCAAGAAGGTGGTGATTCTGGAGGCGGGGCCCTATGTCCCTTCGAAAGAATTCACCGAGCGCTTTCCGGACAGCCTGGAAACGCTGTACCAGGACCACGGCGGGCAGACCAACAAAAGCGGCGACCTGCTGGTGTTGCAGGGCGCCTGCGTGGGCGGCTCCACGGTGGTGAATGGTTGCGTGTGTTTCCGTACCCCGGATTTTATTTTGCAGGACTGGCAGCGCGACTTCGGGCTCAGCGATCTGACCTCCGAAGAAATGGCGCCGTACTTCGATCGGGTGGAAAAGAATCTGTCCATCGAGGACAACAAGGAACACGAGATCGCCCGCCACGGGCAGTTGATCCGCGCCGGCGCCAACAAGCTGGGCTGGTCGGTGAAACCGTTTAAACGCAACATCCGTGATTGCGCCCTGACCGGCCACTGCCTGTCCGGCTGCAAGACCGAACGCAAGCAGTCCATGCTGGTCAGCTATCTGCCCTGGGCCACCGCCCACGGCGCCCGTATTTTCGCTGACACCCGTGTTACCGAAGTGCTCGCCGAGGGCGGCCGGGCGCGCGGTGTGCGCGCCGAGGTCACCGGCCACGACGGCGCCAAGGTGGCGGACATGACGGTCAACGCGGAGCGGGTGATCCTCGCCGCCGGCGCCGTGCAGACGCCGTTGTTGCTGTTGAAAAACGGCCTGGCCAACCGCTCCGGCCAGGTGGGCAAGAACTTCGCCTGCCACCCGTCGTTGTATGTGTCGGCGCGCTATCCTAAACCGGTGCACGCCTGGCGGGGCGCCATGCTGGGGGTGTACGTGGACGAGTTTCTGCACCCGGACAACGGCGGTTTCGTGCTGGAGGATGGCGGCGCCGGCCTGGTGGAACTGAGCATGACCGCGGAGCCGGGCACCGGCGAGCCGTTCATGGCGTTTATGGAGGATGCCAAGTACCTGGCTGGTCTGGTCACGCTGATCCACGACCACAATGTGGGCACCATTCGCTGGGAGGACGGCCGCAAGGTGATCGACTATCAGCTCGCCAATTCGGATTTCCCGTCCATGAAGCGGGCCCTGAAGGCGGCCGCCAGATTGCATCTGGCCTCCGGCGCCGAGGAAGTCTATGTGCCCTCCAGCGACCCGCGGGTGATTCGTTCGGAAGCGGATATCGACAGTGCCGTGGAAGGGCTGGAAAACCAGCCCCAGCACCTGCGCATGGTGAGCTACCACCCGCAGGGCAGTTGCCGTATGGGCGCCGACCCGGACGCCAGCGTGGTCAATTCGGACGGCGAAACCCATGATGTGAAGGGGCTGTATGTGGCGGACGCCAGCCTGCTGCCGACGTCGATCATCGTTAATCCCCAGGTGACCGTGTACGCCCTGGCCACCCGCATCGCTCAACGCATGGCCTGAGCGGCGTCTTAACGCCCGTGCATCACCACCACCCGGTGCACGCCACCGGGTATTTTGTAGCTGCGGATGTCGCTCTCGCGGGCCATGCAGGCGCCGTGCTCCGGGTTAAGCCGGCACCAGCGCACCTGCCGGCCCAACGCCAGCGGCACGCTGAAGCGGGTGTTGTAGTTGCCGCCGGCTTGCAGCGCGATCCACAGCTGGTTGGGCTGCCACTGGCAGCCGTCCTGGTTGCGGAACATGTCCAAAGCGACCTGGAAGCGCAAGCCCTGGCCATCGCGCTCGGGCGCGAACTGAACGCCGGCCTGGTTCACCGGGCAGTCGCCGCTCGCGTCCCGATAGATCACTTCGATGCGTACCTGGTCCGCCGCGATCGGCGGATCAATGCTCAATTGATAATGGCGCATATCGCGGGGGGCCGGGTTGGGCTCGGGTTGATACCCTTTCTGGCTCACCGCGGCGCAGCCGCTTAGCAGGAATACCCCGAAAATCGCCGGGAAAAACCGCGACAGACGTCGGCCCATGGTGCTTGTTCTCCTATTGGTCACTGATTGCTGTCGCCGTCTTCCACACTCACGATGACGATCAACGGACGATGATAGCGGCGTTTCATGACAAGCCTCCCTGGCTCACGGGCCTCTTCCGGTGAACAGCCTTGGCCGCCTAGGTTATCATGTCGCTTTGCGTGTATTGAGCGAAGGAGCAGAGATGAGTGACGCCGGCCGTAACACGGCGAACCCACGTCCCCAGCGCGAAGCGTTCGGCTACCTGTGCCCGGTGGACAGCCGTTGGGCGGACAACGATGTCTACGGGCATATTAATAACGTCATGTACTACAGCTACTTCGATTCCACCATCAACCGCTATCTGATCGACAAGGGCGGGCTGGATATTCATAACGGTTCGGTGATCGCCTACGTGGTGAGTTCCGGCTGTGACTATTTCGAGGCCGCCGCCTACCCGGACGCGCTCACCATCGGCATGCGCGTGGACAAGCTGGGCAACAGCTCGGTGCGTTACGGTCTGGCGCTATTTTCAGAAAATGAGAGCGGAGAAACCGGCGCCGCCAAGGCGCTGGGTTTCGTGGTGCATGTGTTCGTGGATCGCGACAGCGGCCGGCCGGTGTCGATCCCGGCGCCGCTGCGCGAGGCACTGGCGGCGATTCAGTCTTCGGAAAAGTAACTCTTTTCAGAAAAATAAAGCTCCGCCACGAAATAAAAGTTTTCGCCGAACGGGATCTGGTCCAGCTCGAAACCCACGTTGGGGTGCTGGCCGGGGAACCGTTCCGGGGTCTCTTTCAGCGTCGGGTCGTCCTGGTAAATCAACCGGGCGGCGGTGTCGAAACCTTCCGCGAAGTGCAGTTCGGCGAGCAGGGCGAAGCCGTGCCCGGTGTCAAAGTGCAGCCAGTTTTCCGGCGGCACCGGGCGCCGCAGCATGGCCTGTTCGATATCCGAGAGCCGGCCGTCCACTACCGCTTCCCGTTCGCCGGTCCAGCTGGTGCGCAGCCGGGCGCCCTGGAGATTGTGGCCGTCGACGCTGACGCGGGCGCGGGGATCGCGCAGCACGGTGGCGGCGATGCCGGGTAACGCGAAGCGGCTGTGGATGGCGAGCCGGTTTTCCATCAGTACGAAGTGGTTGTGCACGGTGAGCACGCGCAGGCCGGCCACGCGCACCCGGGTGGTCGCGTAGACCAGGGTTGCCAGCGGGCCCTCGATGATCTGCTGGATCTGCGGATCCAGGTTTTCGTTGGTGAGGGTGAGGCGGGCGTCCTCGCTGAACACCCCGGCGCTGAGGCGCAGCTTGAGGCTGTCCAGCAGGGTGCGTCGTGGTTGGCCGTCCGGGGCGCGGTAATGCCGATAGCTGAAGTCGCCCCATTGGAACAGGTTGCCGTCCAGAAATTCCAGCCGGTAGTCCGCGGTGCGCAGGCTGAGCGGGTCGTCGTCGGCGTCGCGCTCCAGCGTCACCGGAGGCGTGAAGCCCCGGAACGGCGGGCGCGCCAGCACGTAGAAATAGCCCGGCTGCTCACTGTCGCCGAGCGTCAGCTCGCCGATCACCTCTTCGCCGGGGACGGGCAGGCGCTCGCCGGCGTCGGCGCCGTCCACCAGCAGCCGGTCGCGGGGGCCTACCCGGCCGGTTTCCCCGGCCCGGTGGCTGTCTTTGTCCTTGCTGAAGTAGGGCCAGCCACGTTCCGACCAGGCCAGCCACTGGTGGCGGACGCTGCGCAGTTCGCCGTCGCGGTAGGCGGCCACTTCCAGACGGTCGGTGCGCAGCCCGGTGAAGCTGTCCAGGGGCTCGCCCTGGAAGGTCAGCACCGCGCCCTGGGCGGCACTGGCCGCCAGCCAGAACAACGCGAACAACAGCGCCCGGGCGATCACGGTCAGGCCAGCTCGGGCCGGTCGGCGAAGTGCTTGAGCGCGTCCGGGTTGGCCAGGGCGTTGCGGTTTCGCACCTCGCGGCCGTGCACCACATCGCGCACCGCCAGCTCGACGATCTTGCCGCTCACCGTGCGCGGGATTTCCGGCACCGTGAGAATCACCGCCGGCACATGGCGCGGGCTGGCGCCGGCGCGGATGGTGGCGCGGATTCTTTTCTGTAGTTCGTCGGTCAGGTCCACGCCCTCGGCGGGCACCACGAACAACACCACGCGCACGTCGCCGTCGTACTGCTGGCCCACCACGATGGCTTCGCGGATTTCCTCCAGGGTTTCCACCTGGCGGTAGATTTCGGCGGTGCCGATGCGTACGCCGCCGGGGTTGAGCACGGCGTCGGAGCGGCCGTGGATCACCAGGCCGTCGTGGCCGTCGTGGGCGACGATCTCGGCGTAGTCGCCGTGGGCCCAGACATTCTCGAAACGATCAAAGTAGGCGCCATGGAACCGTTCTTCGTCCGGGTCGTTCCAGAACGCCACCGGGCAGGCGGGGAAGGGCGCGCGGCACACCAGTTCGCCTTTTTCGCCGACCACCGGCTCGCCGTCGTCATTGTAGACGGCCACGTCCAGGCCCAGGCCCAGGCACTGCAGCTCACCGCGATACACCGGCACCAGCGGGCTGCCCAGCGCGAAGCAGGAAATAATATCGGTGCCGCCGGAAATGGAGCTCACCAGCAGGTCCGGTTTGACCTTTTCGTAAAGGAAGTCGTAGCTCTCATGCAGCAGCGGCGAGCCGGTGGAGTAGAGCGTGCGCAGGGTGGACAGATCATGGCTGTCGCGGGGCACGGCGCCGGCTTTTTCCACCGCCTGCACGAATTTGGCGCTGGTGCCGAAGTGGGTGATTTTTTCCGCGTCGATCACATCGAACAGCCGGGTGGCGTCCGGGTAGGCGGGGTTGCCGTCGTAGAGCACCAGGGTGGCGCCGGTCTGCAGGCCGCTGACCAGCCAGTTCCACATCATCCAGCCGCAGGTGGTGAAGTAGAACAGCACGTCGTCGGCGCCCAGGTCGCCGTGCAGGCGGTGTTCCTTGGCGTGCTGGATCAAGGCGCCGCCGGTGCCGTGCACGATGCACTTGGGCGCGCCGGTGGTGCCCGACGAATAAAGAATATAAAGCGGATGGTCGAACGGCAGCTCGGCGAAGGCCGGCGGCGGCCCGGCGGCGTCCAGCCAGTCGCCCCAGTTGAGCGCTTTGCGCGCCCGGCTGGTGTCGCCCCGGCCGGGAATGGTCACCAGCAATTGCGGTTGCAGCTTGTCGTGCAGCGCCTGGATGCGTTCGTCCAGCTCGATCCATTTACCGTTGTACTGGTAGCCGTCGCAGGCGAACAGCACCTTGGGCTCGATCTGGCCGAAGCGGTCCAGCACCCCTTCGACACCGAAGTCCGGCGAGCAGGACGACCAGATGGCGCCCACCCAGGCGCAGCCCAGGGCGGCGATCACGGTTTCGATGCGGTTGGGCATGTAGCCGGCGACCCGGTCGCCGGGCTGGATGCCGGCGGCCTGCAGTTGCGCGGCGACCTGGCCGGCGGCCACGTGCAGCTCGTTGTAGCTGATCCGGTCGCGGCGGCCGCTCTCGTCGATGCTGATCAGCGCGGTGTGGGTGTCGTGCCGGGGCAGCAGGTTTTCGGCCATGTTGATGCGCGCGTCCGGGAACCAGCGGTTGTGGCGGAACACCGGCGAGGGGGCCAGCACCCGCTCGCCTTTATGGCCCCGCAATTCGCAAAAATCCCACACCAGATTCCAGAACGCCTCCGGCTCGGTCACCGACCAGCGGTGCAGGTCCCGGTAGTGGGCCAGCGGCGTGCCGGCCAGTTGTTCGGCGCGGGCGCGGAACGCGGCGGGCTGGCTGTCGTTGAGCCGCTTTTCATCGGGCTGCCAGAGAGGGGTCGGGGCTGTTGTCATTGTTCCTCCGTTTCGGAATCCAGCGGATTAAAATCAACCAGGAGTGTGCCTTCGGCGACACTGTCGCCGCTGCTGACGTGGAAGCTGTCCACGGTGCCGGCGGCGCTGGCGCGGAGGGTGTGCTCCATCTTCATGGCCTCCAGGGTGATCACCGCGTCCCCGGCGGCCACGGTGGCGCCGGCCGCCACATGGCAGGCGACGATAGTGCCGCTCATGGGCGCGATAAAACCGTCCTGGCCGCCGGCCCGTTCGCTTTCCCGGGCCGGGTGCGCTTCCACCGGGTAATCCTGGCCGTGCACGAAGACCGCCGGATGTCCGCTATCTTGCGGTTCGATCAGGTGACCGGCGAGGTGCTGCTTGCCCCAGTGCAGTTCGAAGGCGTTGCCCCGGCGGCGCAGATGGAAGGGCGCCTGTTCGCCACCGTCCACCCGGGCCTGATCATTGTCGAGCACCACGGTGTGGTGCTGGTCGCCCACCCGCAATGGGATCAGAGTGCGCTTTTGTCCCAGCGGGCGCCAACCCGGCAGTGAATCCCAGGGGCCGTCGCCGCCGGCGGGCGGTTCGGCGAGGGCCGCGGCGGCGGCCACGGCGACCAGGGTGCTGTCCGCCGGCGCCGGTGTCATCAGTTCCGGGTGTTTATCCAGCAGGCGGGTGTCCAGCTCGGCGTTGGCGAACACCGCGCTGCTCAGTACCTGGTGCAGGAAGGCGGCGTTGTGGTGCACGCCGCTGATCGCCAGATCGTCCAGCGCGGCGACCAGCCGGCGGCGGGCCTGGTCGCGGTCGTCGCCGTGGCTGATCAGTTTGGCAATCATCGGGTCGTAATGGTCGCTGACCCGGTCGCCGGCTTCGAAGCCGCTGTCCACGCGCACCCGTTCCGGCCAGCGCAGGTGTTGCAGGCGTCCGGCGGAGGGCAGGAACTGTTGGTACGGGTTCTCCGCGTACAGGCGCACCTCCATGGCGGCGCCGTGGCGCTGTATTTGATCCTGGCTTTTCGGCAGCGGTCGGCCTTCGGCCACGGCCAGTTGCCAGGCGACCAGATTCTCGCCGGTGATCAACTCGGTGACCGGATGCTCCACCTGCAGGCGGGTGTTCATCTCCATAAAGAAGAATTCGCCCTCGGGAGAGAACAGAAACTCCACCGTGCCGGCGCCGCGATAATCAATCGCGCGGGCGGCGCGCACCGCCGCTTCACCGAGGGCCTGGCGCTGCGCCTCGGTGAGGCCGGGGGCCGGCGCTTCTTCGATGATTTTCTGGTGGCGGCGCTGCACCGAGCAGTCGCGCTCGAACAGGTGCACGGCGTTGCCGTGGTTGTCGGCGAACACCTGCACTTCCACGTGGCGGGCGGTGGGCAGGTAGCGTTCCAGCAGCACCCGGTCGTCGCCGAAGGCGTTGCGCGCTTCGCGACGGGCGGCGGCCAGGGCTTCCTCGAAGCCGGCGGCGTTGTCCACCGCGCGCATGCCTTTGCCGCCGCCGCCGGCCACCGCCTTGATCAGCAGCGGAAAGCCGACGTTATCGGCCTCGGCGAGCAGGGCGGCGTCGTCGGCGCCTTCCCGGTCGAAGCCGGGCAGCACCGGCACGCCGCTTTGCGCCATGTGCTGGCGGGCGGCGGCCTTGTCGCCCATCAGGCGGATGGCGTCGGCGCCGGGGCCAACGAAAATCAGGCCGGCGTCCGCGCAGGCGTCGGCGAAGACGGTGTTTTCGGACAGAAAGCCGTAGCCGGGGTGGATGGCGTCGGCGCCGCTGTCCCGCGCCGCTCGGATCACCTTGTCGATATCCAGATAGCTGTCGCGGGCCGGCGCCGGGCCCAGCCGCACGGCGCGGTCGGCTTCGCGCACATGGGGCGCGTCGGCGTCGATGTCGGAATACACCGCCACCGTGGTCAGGCCCAGTTCGCGGGCGGTGCGGATAATGCGCCGGGCGATTTCGCCCCGGTTGGCGATCAATAACGTCTTGATGGCGGCCATGGTCAGTTCCGGTTCCAATGCGGCGGGCGTTTTTCCAGGAAGGCGCCCAGGCCTTCCTGGCCTTCCGCGCCGGTGCGCAGCTCGGCGATCAGGTTGGCGGTGTATTCGATCAGCTCTTCGCTGACGGCGCTGTCGTCGGCGCGGTGCACCAGCTCCCGGGCGCGCCGTTGCGCTTGCGGGGCGCCGTCGAGCAGGGCGGTCACCAGCCGTGCCACGGTGGCGTCCAGTTGATCCGCCGGCACCACTTCGTGCACCAGGCCGAGCCGGCCGGCGCGGGCGGCGTCGATCACCTCGGCGGTCATGAAGTAGCGGCGCGCCTGGCGGGCGCCCAGGGCGCGCACCACATAGGGGGCGATCACCGCCGGCAGAATGCCCAGCTTCACTTCACTGAGGCAGAAGCGGGCGTCGTCGGTGGCCACCGCGATGTCCGCCGCGCAGATCAGTCCCAGGGCACCCCCGTAGGCGGCGCCCTGGACGCGGGCGATGACCGGCTTGCCGGCGCCGTCGATGGTCTCCATCAGGGTGGCCAGGCGCAGGGCGTCGGCGCGGTTTTCTTGCTCGTCGAGGGCGCCCATGGCGCGCATCCAGTTCAGGTCGGCGCCGGCGGAGAAATGCTTGCCGGCGGCGTCCAGCACGATCACCCGGCCGTCGTCAGAGCCGGCCTGTTTGAACGTCTCGATCAGCGCTTCGATGATGGTGTTATCGAAGGCATTGCGTTTGTCCGGGTTGTTCAGGGTGATGTGGGTGACCGGGCCCCGGCGGGTGGTTTGCACACTCATGGTTGTCTCCATCACATCCGGAACACGCCGTAGCACGTGTCTTCGATTGGTGCATTGAGGCTGGCGGAAATCGCCAGGCCGAGAACGTCGCGGGTGTCCGCCGGGTCGATGACGCCGTCGTCCCAGAGGCGGGCGCTGGCGTACCAGGGCTGCGCCATGGTTTCGTACTGGGCGGTCATGTCGTCCTGAAAACGTTGCGCGTCTTCTTCGCTCCAGTGTTCGCCTTTTTTCTTCAGCGAGGCGGCTTTCACCTGGGTGAGCACGCTGGCGGCTTGTTCGCCGCCCATCACCGAGATGCGTGCGTTGGGCCACATGAACATAAAGCGCGGGTCGTAGGCGCGCCCGCACATGCCGTAGTTGCCGGCGCCGAAGCTGCCGCCGGTGATCACGGTGAACTTGGGCACGCTGGCGCAGGCCACCGCGTTGACCATTTTGGCGCCGTGTTTGGCGATGCCTTCCGCTTCGTATTTCTTGCCCACCATGAAGCCGGTGATGTTCTGCAGAAACAGCAGCGGAATCTTGCGCTGGTTGCACAGCTCCACGAAGTGGGCGCCCTTGAGCGCGGATTCGGAATAGAGCACGCCGTCGTTGGCGAGAATGCCCACCGGAAAGCCGTGGATGCGGGCGAAGCCGGTGACCAGGGTGGTGCCGTAATTGGCTTTGAATTCATCCAGGTCGGAATCGTCGACGATGCGCGCGATCAGCTCCCGCGCCGGCATCGGCGAGCGGGTGGTGGGCGGAATCAGGCCGTACAGTTCGTCCGGCTCATAGGCCGGTGGCCGCGCCGGGCGCACATCCAGCTGCTCGGGTTTGTGCCAGTTGAGCCGGTCGATGCAGCGGCGCGCCAGATCCAGCGCCTGGGGCTCGTCGTCGGCCAGGTGGTCGGCGACACCGGATTGTTCGCCGTGCAGGGCGGCGCCGCCCAGCTCCTCGGCGCTGACCACTTCGCCGGTGGCGGCTTTTACCAGCGGCGGGCCGGCCAGGAACACGGTGGAGTGGTTACGCACCATGATCACTTCGTCGGCCATGGCCGGCACATAGGCGCCGCCGGCGGTGCAGGAGCCCAGCACCACGCTGATTTGCGGAATGCCGCGCGCCGACATATTGGCCATGTTGAAGAAGATGCGCCCGAAGTGGTCCCGGTCCGGGAACACTTCGTCCTGGCGCGGCAGGTTGGCGCCGCCGGAATCCACCAGGTAGACGCAGGGCAGCCGGTTCTCGGCGGCCACGGCCTGGCAGCGCAGGTGTTTTTTCACGGTCAGCGGGTAATAGCTGCCGCCTTTCACGGTGGGGTCGTTGGCCACGATCATGCACTCCACGCCGGCCACCCGGCCTATGCCGCCCACGCAGCCGGCGGCGGGCACCTCCTCGCCGGGGTAGACGCCGTCGGCGGCCAGTGCCGACAGCTCCAGGAACGGCGAACCCGGGTCGAGCAGGTGCTGAATGCGTTCGCGCACCGGCAGTTTGCCCTTGTCGCGCAGGCGTGCTTCGGCGGCTTCGCCGCCGCCGTGGGCAATGCGGTCGAGTTTTTCCCGCAACGTTTCGCGCAGCGCCAGATTGTGTTCGCGGTACTGGCCGTATTCCGGCGCGCTTTTATTGAGCTGGCTGATGATTTTGGGCATGGCTCAGGCGGTCTCGTTGAACAGTTCGCGGCCGATCAACATACGGCGGATCTCACTAGTACCGGCGCCTATTTCATAAAGCTTGGCGTCGCGCAGCAGGCGGCCGGTGGGGTATTCGTTGATGTAGCCGTTGCCGCCCAGGCACTGGATCGCGTCCAGGGCCATCTGCGTGGCGTTCTCGGCGCAGTAGAGGATGGCGCCGGCGGCGTCCTTGCGGCTGCTGTGGCCGGCGTCGCAGTTGCGCGCCACCTGGTAGAGGTAGGCCCGGCTGGCGTTGAGGGTGACGTACATGTCGGCGAGCTTGCCCTGCATCAGCTGAAACTCGCCGATCGCCTGGCCGAACTGCTTGCGCTCGTGCACGTAGGGCAGCACCACGTCCAGGCAGGCCTGCATGATGCCGGTGGCGCCGCCGGACAGCACGGTGCGTTCGTAGTCCAGGCCGCTCATTAAAACGCGCACGCCCTGGTTGAGTTCGCCGAGGATGTTTTCCTCCGGCACTTCGCAGTTCTCGAACACCAGCTCGCAGGTGTTCGAGCCGCGCATGCCCAACTTGTCCAGCTTCTGGGCGCGGGAGAAGCCGGGGAAGTCGCGTTCGACGATAAAGGCGGTGATGCCGCGCGGGCCGGCGTTCGGTTCGGTCTTGGCGTAGATCACATAGGTGTGGGCGTCGGGGCCGTTGGTGATCCACATTTTATTGCCGTTGAGCAGATAGCGGTCGCCTCTGTTCTCCGCGCGCAGGCCCATGCTGACCACGTCGGAGCCGGCGCCGGGCTCGCTCATGGCGAGCGCGCCGATGTGCTCGCCGCTGACCAGCTGGGGCAGGTATTTCTGGCGCTGGGCGTCGTTGCCGTTGAGCCAGATCTGGTTCACGCACAGGTTGGAATGGGCGCCGTAGGACAGGCCGATGGAGGCGGAGGCGCGGGAGATTTCTTCCATCACCAGGGTGTGGGCCAGGTAGCCCAGGCCGGCGCCGCCGTATTCCTCGCCCACGGTAATGCCCAGCACGCCCAGGTCACCGAGCTTTTTCCACAGCTCGTTGGGGAACAGGTTGTCCTGGTCCACGCGCGCGGCGATCGGTGCGATCTCCTTGCGGGCGAAGGCCTGCACGCTGTCGCGCAGGGCGGTGAGGGTCTCGTCGAACTGAAAATCCAGGCCGCCGTTAAACATCGCTTTCCTCCAATTCCTTCAGCGCCTGCTTGGCGCGTTCCTCGGCCACGTCCAGATCCTGTTGCATGATCTCGATGTCGACCAGTTGTTGTCGTAGCTGGGTGCGCTTTTCGTCGATTTTTTCAAGCAAGGCCCCGAGCTGCTGGCGATTGTCGCCGGTGGGCTGGTACAGGCGTATCAGATCACCGGATTCCGCCAGCGAGAAACCCAGGCGTTTACCGCGCAGAATCAGCTTCAGGGCGATCCGGTCCGCCGGCGAGTAAATGCGTGTCTGGCCGCGCCGGCGGGGCGTGAGCAGGCCCTGGTCTTCGTAAAACCGGATGGTGCGCGTGGTCACGTCGAATTCCCGCGCCAGCTCGCCGATGCCGTAGCTTTGCTTGAGTGTCATGGCGGCAAAGATTAGGGGAAGTTTACGTTAACGTAAAGTGGCCTGTCCGGTCGGACGGTGTTACCTTTAGCGCCTTCTTCGTCCGAGGATGGTGGACGGGTGATTTACCGAAAAGATCGCAAGGTTCTGAAACGAGTTGACTACGGGGCCGCCAAGAACTCTCTGATGGGGGTGTTGGCGGCCCTTGTGGTTTATGCGCTGGTGACCGCCTGGGGCGGTGTCTACCGGGCTTTTGAGCTGGAGACACTGATGGCCGGCGGCGCTGTGGTGGTGGTGACCGCCTACCGGCTGTGGTTGGTGGCGCGCTTCGACGCCCTGTACGGCGCCGGGCCGGCGCGCTGGCGCCGGTTGTTCGCGCTCGGCCTGATTCTGCACGCGGTGGTCTGGGGGGTGTTGCCCGCCTGGCTGGTGTGGCGCGTGGGCACCGGCTTCAACGTGTTCGTGGTGATTCTCTATAACGTCGGCGTCACCACCGCCCTGGGCAGTTCCTGGATGGCCGGCCTGCGGGTGCGGCAGGTGTATATCCTGCTGATGTTCCTCCCGTTGATCGCCACGCTGTTTTTCTCCGCCGGCCTGCAGGAGTGGTTGCTGGGTCTGCTGGTGGCCGCCTACACCTTTTACCTGTTCCGCCTTTACCGAGGCCAGTACGAACTGTTTTGGCACGCGGTCACCCGTGAGCGGCGCGGCGCCAATGAGCGGCGCCGGGATCTTCCCGCCAATACCGATATACAGCTGAGTCTGGTGTACCGCCTGGCCCATGAGTTGCGCACGCCGATGAATTCGGTGATGGGCATGATGTCGTTGCTGGAAGACACCCGTCTCAGCGACGAGCAGCAGGAATACCTGCAGGTGGCCGGGCAGAGCGGCAAGCTGATGATCAGCCTGATCGACGACGTGCTGGATTACTCCCGTATTCTCACCGGCCGCATCACCCTGAGCCCGGATTATTTCGACCTGCGCGGGGCCCTGGAGCAAACCCTGGAAGCCTTCGGGCCGATGGCCCAGTCCAAGAATCTGGAACTGTCCGCGGTGGTGGATCGCATGCTGCCCAAGCGGGTGCGCGGCGACCGCGACCGTTTGTTGCAGGTGCTCACCAATCTGCTCAGCAACGCCATCAAGTTCAGTAGCCAGGGCGAAATTCGCTTGGATGTGGACTTCACCACCGAGGGTGAAAACGATGGCGTGCTGCGGGTGCGGGTCAGTGACCAGGGCCAAGGCATGGACACCGATACCCTCAAGCATCTGTTCGAGGACCAGTTCCTGGCCGGGGCCCAGGACGCCTTCAGCGTACGCCACGCGGGCTTCGGGTTGCTGGTCTGCAAGGGTTTGATCGATGCCATGGGCGGCATGATCGGTGCCGAAAGCAATCCCGGCGAGGGCTCCACGTTCTGGTTCACGGTGCGACTGGGCATGCAGGCGAACATGAGCGAGAGCACCAAGCTGGCCGGCGCCGTGGGCCAGGTGCAGGGCCTGGCGGTGGGCACCAGCGGCGGCTCCCTGGCGTGCCTTCAGGAAGAATTCGAAGCGCTGGGCAGTTACTGTCAGGGCGCCCGTGATTACGACCAGGCGCTGCAGGCGGTGCGTGCCGGCCACCGGGAGCACAGCGAGTTTGAATTGCTGCTGGTGGACACCCACGGACGTCGGGAATCCGCGCTGAACCTGTGCCGCACCGTGCTTGAGGATCCCGGCCTGCGGCCCATGAAGCTGATGCTGATCTGCGCCATCGAGGAACGGGGTGAACCCGCGGTGCAGCGTTTGGTGGACAAGCATGGGCTGGTGGTGCTGGTGCGCCCGGTGCATCGCAGCGGGTTACGCGTGGCGTTGGGCAAACTGCTGGGGGTGCCGCGCCAGATGCCGGTGTCGGACCTGCCCACGGAAACGCCGGAAGAGCGTCAACGTCGCAAGCTCTATCGGCTGTTGCTGGTGGAAGACAACGAGGTCAACCAACTGGTGACCCGGGGCATGCTGGGCAAACTCGGCTATCAGGTGAAGACCGTGAATAACGCGGAAACCGCGCTGGCGTTGTTGGAGCAGGAAACCTTCGACCTGATCCTGATGGACTGCATGATGCCGGAACTGGACGGCTTCACCGCCACCCGCACCCTGCGCGAAAGAGAGCAGACCGGGGAACGGCCCCGCACGCCGGTGATCGCGATCACCGCCAATACCGCCGAGGGCGCTCAGGCAAAGTGTCTGGCCGCCGGCATGGATGACTTTCTCGCCAAACCCGTGCATCTTCAGGAGCTGGAAACCGTGCTGCGGCGCTGGTTGCTCCACGACGTGGATACCGATGGGGAAGGTAACGACGACGAATGACAATAAAGAGGGAACTGCCATGAGCCGACGGAGCCTGCTGTTGGGCGCCACCGGTCTGGTCGGCGGGCATTGTTTGCGCCTGCTGCTGGACTGCGACGCCTACCAGGAAGTACGGGTGCTGACGCGCCGGCCGCTGGGGATCAGCCACCCCAAACTGATCGAAAAAGTGATGGAGCCGGTGCAATTCGAACGGGAAGCCGGGTTCTTCGAGGTGGATGATGTGTTCTGCGCCTTGGGCACCACACTGAAACAGGCCGGCTCCAAGGAAGCGTTCCGCGCGGTGGACCTGGGGCTGGTGACCACCATGGGCCGCATAGCGCGGGACGCCGGGGTGCAGCGGTTCATGATGGTGTCGGCGGTCAACGCCAACGCCCACTCGCCGTTCTTTTATGCGCGCACCAAGGGCCAGGCGGAGCGCGAGCTAAAGGCGTTGAAGCTGCCGTTACTGGCGCTGTTCCAGCCGTCGCTGTTGCTCGGCGAACGGGAGCGCCCGCGCCCGGTGGAAGCGTTCGGGATTCGCTTTTCCAAGATCATCGACCCGATCACGCGCTGGACCGACGCCCACTGGTTACCGGTGAGCGGCGAACGGGTCGCCGAGGCCCTGGTAGGCATGGCGCTGGAGGGCCCGGCCACCGGGGTCTATCGGGTACGCTTCCGCGATTTCGTGGTCTACGCCGGCAAGTTTCGAGAAAAATATCCCCGGCCCCAATCGTAGAAGGAGTGAAGATGAGTTTCGTCACCTGTGATTTGTGCGACGACAATGCGAACCTGGTAGCCGTGGTCACCGGACTCAACTGGTTCAGCTACGGTGCTCGCCGCGCCTTCGGCGGTGAAATCGTCACGGTGAAATGTTTCGAGGACAATTCCCGCGTCAAAGAACACCTGGGCACCGACGGCAACGGCAAGGTGTTGGTGGTGGACGGTGGCGGCAGCCTGCGCAATGCCCTGATCGGTGACATGATCGCCGAGAACGCGGTGAAGAACGGTTGGGAAGGCGTCATTATCCACGGTGCCTGCCGTGATGTCGACGAGCTGGCGAAGCTGGATATCGGCGTGTTGTCCCTGGGCTGCGTGCCGGTCAAGTCGGTGCGTCGTGACGAAGGCCAACTGAATATCGACATCACCTTCGGCGGTGTCACCTTCCGGCCGGGCGAGTTCGTCTACGCCGATAACAACGGCGTTATTACCGCCCCAAAACCGCTGGTTTAAGAACCGGCGGGCGGGTTTTGCGAAAATTTATACTTTATTGACGTTTACCCCCGCCGGTCCGGTTGTCACTCGGTTAACATCTGCCTGATGATAGCGGCGTCGAGCCGGTTGATGCTCGACGACATCAGGCAGCGGGGTTGTATACATGGAGCGTTTTCGTTGGTGGCCGGTGCTATGGCTGGCCTTGACAGGTTTTCCGCTCTCGGCGTCGGGGTTCGCTTTTCAGGATGTGATCGATAAGGCCAGGGCTCTGGCCGATGAATCCTACCAGGCACCCACGCCGATTCCCGCCTTTCTCCGCGAGCTCACCTACGATCAATATCAGGGTATTCGTTTCAAGCCGGAAAACAGTCTCTGGATCAAGAGCAACGCCCGCTTTCAGGTGATGCTTATGTCCCCGGGCCTGTATTTCAAACATCCGGTGGTGCTTCATGAGGTCGACGCCGAGGGCGTCCACCCGATCACCTACAACAAAGCCGACTACAATTACACCAACGAAGAACTGGCCAAGCGGATCCCCGCGGATCTCGGCCACGGTGGCTTCAAGCTCACCTATCCGCTGCAGGGCCCGGAAAGTCGCAATCAATTTCTGGTGTTCGCGGGCGCCAGTTACTTTCGCGCCGTCGGGCGCGATAATAGCTTCGGCTTGTCGGCCCGGGGCGTGGCGGTGAACACCGGGCTGCCCTCCGGCGAGCAGTTTCCCTCGTTCACTGAATTCTGGCTGGTGCGCCCGGACGCCAAAGCGGACCGGATGACGGTCTACGCGTTGCTGGACGGCCGCAGCCTGACCGGGGCCTATCGCTTTGACGTGCGTACCGGCGACACCACCGTGTTGGACGTGCAGGCGCGTTTGTTTATCCGCAGTGATATCGAAAAGCTGGGCATCGCGCCGCTCACCAGCATGTTTTTCTATGGTGGTAATACCGTCCGCCCGCGCGGCGAGTGGCGCCCCCGGGTGCATGATTCCGGTGGTCTTCTCATGCATAACGGCGTCAGCGGCGAGTGGCTGTGGCGGCCGCTGTTGAATCCGAAAAGCCTCAAGATTGATTATTTTCAGACCGAATCGGTACAGGGGTTCGGTCTGATGCAGCGTCAGACCGATTTTGAGGACTTCCAGGATTACGGTGCCAACTACCACCGTCGCCCGAGCGCCTGGGTGCAGCCGAGAAGCGATTGGGGCAAGGGCCGGGTAGTGCTGGTGCAGTTGCCCACCGACAATGAAACCAATGACAACATCGTGGCGTTCTGGACCCCGGACCAACCGGTCCGTAAAGGCCAGGAGCTATCGTTCGATTACTCGTTGAAGGTGGGCGGATCGTCGGTCAGCGGTGGCGACCGGGCGCGCGCCGAGAGAACCTTCGTCGGCGACGGCAACCGGGTCGGCGGCGGCACCGTGGAGGGCGCCTATCGGGTGATCGTTGACTTCGCCGGTGGGCCGCTGAAGGGCCTGCCCGCCGACGCGCCGGTGACCAGCTCGGTAACCGCCGGCGGTAACGCCGAGGTGATTGAACATTTCGTCGAGTTCCTCAGCCCGGTGAGCCGCTGGCGACTGTCGATCCTGGCTAAGCCGGCGGAGGGCCAGCCGCTGTCGTTGCGCGCCTTCCTCAAGAAGGAAGACGAGGCGGTATCGGAAACCTGGTCCTATGACATTCCCGCCGACAACGACATTCTTAGTGAGGCGCCCTGATGCCGTACCACGAGGTGGAAGTGACGCTGGCGCGGGTACTGACCTATCTGCGTCTGTCCGGCATCACGGTCACCCCGGAGGTGGCGCGCCAGGCGCTGGGCCTGGTCGACAGCGCCCTGGAAGAGGGTGATCAGCGGCTGCTGGTCCGGGTGATGGAGCGGCTGCCGGACACCTTTCCGTTACCGGAAGAAGCGTTGCCGCCCCAGTCGCCCCCGGTCCACCACGCCAGTGTTCATTACGCGGATTCATTATGAGTGACGCCAGCGCCACGGATTCGGTGCCTGAGCTCACGGGCCGCTGGAAGGCGGTGGCGGTGCTGCGCCGTACGCTGCTCACTCTGTTGGTGCTGGGCCAGACTTTGGCCGGTGTCTACGGCATGCTGTCGGTGTTGCCCTACCACGGCGGCGACCTGCTGGAAAAAAGCATCGTATTGTTGTTCGCGCTGCTGTTCGCGTGGATATCGGTGGGCTTCTGGACCGCCATGCTGGGCTTTTATATGCGCCGTCGGGGCGGCGACCCGCAATCCCTGGCGCGGCGCCACGACGCCGCCACCTTGGCGGCCACGCCACTGGCCCGCACCGCGCTGGTACTGCCGATCTACAACGAGCCGGTGGACCGCACCCTGGCCGGCCTGCGCGCCACGGTGGAATCGTTGCGCGAAAGCGGCCAGCTGGACCACTTCGATTTTTATATTCTTTCCGACAGCCGTGACGCGGACGTATGGCTGGCGGAACGCGCCGGCTGGTACGCGCTGTGCCGCGAACTGGGCCTGCAGGGGCGTTTGTTTTACCGTCACCGGCCGGTCAATTTGAATTTCAAAAGCGGCAACGTGGCGGACTTTTTGCGCCGCTGGGGCGCCGATTACCGTTACATGGTGGTGCTGGACGCGGACAGCGTGATGGGCGGCCACACCCTGGTGCGCATGGTCCGGCACATGGAACTGGCGCCGCGCATTGGCATTCTGCAAAGCAGCCCGTCGCTGATTAACGCCCATTCCGCGTTCGCCCGTTTTCAGCAGTTCGCCAACCGTATTTACGGCCCGCTGTTCAGCACCGGGCTGGCCGCGTTGCAACTCGGCGAGGCGGCCTACTGGGGCCACAACGCCATCATTCGCACCGCGCCGTTCATGGAACATTGCGGCCTGCGCCGTCTGTCCGGTTTTGGTCTTTTCAAAGGCTCGATCATGAGCCACGACTTCGTCGAGGCCGCCTATATGGGGCGCGCCGGCTACCAAGTGTGGATGGAGCCGGGGCTGCAGCAAAGCTACGAAGAATCGCCGCCCACCCTGGTGGACGAA
Organism: Alcanivorax sp.; assembly: GCA_036276955.1. Taxonomy (GTDB): domain Bacteria; phylum Pseudomonadota; class Gammaproteobacteria; order Pseudomonadales; family Alcanivoracaceae; genus Alloalcanivorax. The sequence goes on from DASUNW010000049.1 coordinate 20,803, forward strand.
CTGACCCGCGACCGGCGCTGGACCAAGGGCAACATGCAGCACGTCTGGCTGTTGTTTTTCGGCCGCCGCATTCGCTTTGCCCATCGCATGGCCTTTATCAACGGCATTCTTTCCTATCTGGCGTCACCGGTTTGGTTTGTGTTTCTGGTGCTGACCAGTATTGAGGCCACGCGGCTGACGCTGTGGCCGATTGACTACTTCCCCGAACCGCAAAACAGCATGTTTCCGGTGTGGCCTGAATGGCACCCGCACTGGGCGGTCGCGATGATCCTGAGCACCTTTTTCCTGTTGTTTTTCCCAAAATTTCTGGCGGTGGCCGACGTGCTTCTGAGCGGCGGCCGGCGACAGTTCGGCGGCTTCTGGAGATTGCTTTTGTCGGTGTGCCTGGAGCTGTTCGTGTCCATGCTGTTGGCCCCGATTCGAATGCTGGCGCACAGCCGCTATGTACTGGAAGCCCTGTTCAATGTGTCGCTGCACTGGGGTGGCCAAAACCGTACTGACGAAACCGGCTGGGCCCAGGCGCTGATCAGCCAGGCGCCGGGCACGCTGTTGGCCGGCGGCTGGGCGGCGCTGGCGTTGTGGCTGGACCCGATGTTTTTCTACTGGTCGCTGCCGGTGGCGTTGCCGTTGATTCTGGCGGCGCCCACCTCGGTATTGCTGAGCCGGGTGGCGATCGGCCAATGGTTGCGTGAGCGCCGCCTGCTGCTGACGCCGGAAGAGCAGCGTCTGATTCCCTTGGTGAGCATGATCGCCGAGCCGGCGACATTGAACCCGACGCCGCTCAGCGCCTTCGAGGCCGCCGTCATCCATCCGCGCCTGAACCGTCTGCACCGGGAACAGGCGCGCCGCCGCCGGACCGTGCAGCCGGACACCCTGCGCCAGTGGGCGCAACGCTGTTTCAAGCAGGGGCCGGGCACACTGAACCGCTTTCAGCTCAACGCCCTTGCCCGTGACGACGACAGCCTGGCCTGGCTGCACCGCCAGGCCTGGCGCGCGGAGCCGGAAAGTTATTGGGGGCGCCGCATCGGGCAGCTTGGGGTGGTCGTGCGCGGCGCTTGACGGTAGGCTTTTATCGAATCGCTTCCAGGGAAAGAAGCCATGCTGACTACGTTACAAGTAAGGGATTACATGATTGTCGATCCCGTGCTGCTCTCTCCTTCCATGTCGGTCGGTCAGGCGATCACGATATTGCTGGCCCAGGGCCTCTCCAGTGCGCCGGTGGTGGACCAGGGCCGTTTGGTGGGCATGTTTTCCGAATCCGACGGTTTAACGGGCGTGCTCGACGCCGGCTACCACCAGACCGGCATCGGCATGGTGGCGGATTACATGAGCCGGGAGATCCATCGTCTCGACTGCCATGCCACCGTCCAGGAAGCCGCGGAAATGTTTCTCCGTAACCACCGCCGGTGCTTGCCGGTGGTGGACGGTCAGCGGCTGGTGGGGCAACTGAGCCGTTACGATATTCTGCGCGCCGTCTCCGTACAGTGGGAAGGCGCGTCCATGGCGCAAACAACCAACTAAAAAAACCGGGGGGAACACCATGAACCAACCTTACACCGCACCGGCATCGACGCCGTACGCTGGATCCGAAAGCCGTTATCAACCACGGCTGTTCCAAGTAAAAGGCCGTCTCGGCAGAGTGCGCTATTTCGTCTATGCCATGACCATTACGCTGATCGTTTATATTGCGATAGCTGGGGTGACGGTGCTTGCCGCCGCGGGCGGGCAGGCCGCTTCGGAGCCCGGCGGCGTGATGTTTTCGGTGATGATGGTGATGCTCGCCGTGGGCGGTCTGTTCGCCGGTGTGATGAGCATCATTTACGGCGTGCGCCGGCTGAATGACATGAACATTAGCGGCTGGCTGATCCTGTTGATGTTCGTACCGCTGGCCAATTTCGTCATGGCGTTGGTGATGTTGTTCGTTCCGGGCAGCAAGGGCGAGAACAAATATGGGGCGGCGCCTGCCGCGAACGGCGGTGGGTTGATCGCCGGCCTGGTAATCATGCTGTTGGTAATGATCGGATGGTTCGGCATTCTCGGGGCGGTGGCGCTTCCCGCCTACCAGGATTATGCCCAGCGCGCCCAGATGCACCAGATGCAGCGCTAAAACGTAGACGAAGCCGTTTCTCCATCGGGGGCGAGCGGCTGTGCCGTTCGCTGAGGAAAACGTCACCGCCACGGGTCATCGCTGGCGCCGAACCCTTCTACGCAGTCGTAGGTCGGGTTAGCGAAGCGTAACCCGACACCAATGGTGGGCGCCCCACTCAACGATTGTCGGGTTACGGCCTTCGGCCTAACCCGACCTACGGCTAGAGGGTCCGGGCGGTGTTCTGGCCCGTGGCGGTGACGCTGCACCGCGTCTCGGATTCGGAGCACCGCACACTAAAG
>DASUNW010000050.1:0-2691 GCA_036276955.1 Alcanivorax sp.
GCGCGCGGGTAATAACCCACCCCGTGGGGCAGGCAGTCGCCGCACAGCGGATGCGCGCCGAGCGCCTGAATCAGCGCCTGGGGCACGACGATGCGGCGGCCGTCGCGGGGCAGCGGCCACTGGGAGGTTTCGATGAGGGCGGCGTCGGCGGAATCCATACCGCAATATAGTCCATTAGCGATCAATAGAAACCATCCGCATTGGGACAGTACTGTGGTACACCATAGCAATATTAGAACAACACCCCACTTTCGGAGGCTCCATGACCACGCGACTGCCGCAACTGATCAACGGCGAATTCCAGCAAAGCCGGACCGACACCTGGATTGCAGTGACCAATCCCGCCACCCAGGAGGTGCTCTGCGAGGCGCCGGCGGCCACCGCCGAGGAAATGGAAAACGCCATCCAATCCGCCCGCGAGGCGTTCCTGGAATGGCGTGAAACGCCGGTCTCCGAGCGGGCCCGGGTGATGCTGCGCTACCAGCATCTGCTCAAGGAGCACCACGACGAAATCGCCGAGGTGCTGGCCAAGGAAACCGGCAAGGTGTTCGCGGACGCCAAGGGCGATGTGTGGCGCGGCATCGAGGTGGTGGAGCACGCCGCCAATATTCCCTCGCTGATGATGGGCGAGACGGTGGAGAACGTGGCGCGCGGCATCGACAGCCACGCCTGGACCCAGCCGCTGGGGGTGTGCGTGGGCATCACGCCGTTCAACTTCCCGGCGATGATTCCGCTGTGGATGTTTCCGATGGCGATCGCCTGCGGCAACAGCTTTATTCTCAAGCCCTCCGAACAGGACCCGATGACGCCGAATATTCTCGCCGAGCTGTTCCTGCGCGCCGGCGCGCCCAAGAACCTGCTGCAGGTGGTCCACGGCGGCAAGGAACAGGTGGACACCCTGCTCACCCACCCGGAGATCAAGGCGGTGTCCTTCGTCGGTTCGGTGCCGGTGGGCCAGCACGTCTACCGCACCGCCACCGACCACCTCAAGCGTGCCCAGTGCTTCGCCGGCGCCAAGAACCACATGGTGGTGATGCCGGACGCGCGCAAGGATCAGGTGATCAGCAACCTGGTGGGCGCCTCCTGCGGCGCCGCCGGCCAGCGCTGCATGGCGATCAGCGTGGCGGTGTTCGTGGGCGAATCGAAACAGTGGATCGACGAACTCAAGGACGAGCTGGCGAAAATCCGCCCCGGCGCTTGGGACGACGAGAACGCCGCCTATGGCCCGCAGATCAGCCCCAAGGCCCGCGACCGGGTGCTGACGCTGATCAAACAGGGCAAGGAGGAAGGCGCCAGCTGTCTGCTCGACGGGTCCGAGTGCACCGTGGACGGACTGCCCGACGGCAACTGGGTGGGCCCCACCCTGTTCAGCGACGTGACCCCGGAGATGGCGCTCTACAAAGAAGAGATCTTCGGCCCGGTGCTGTGCTGCATGACCGTGGACACCCTGGAAGAGGCCCTCGAGCTGGTGAACAACAGCCCCTACGGCAACGGCACCTCGATCTTCACCGCCAGCGGCGCCGCCGCCCGCAAGTACCAGCACGAAGTGGAAGTGGGCCAGGTGGGCATCAATGTGCCGATTCCGGTGCCGCTGCCGTTCTTCAGCTTCACCGGCTGGAAGGGCTCCTTCTACGGTGACCAACACGCCTACGGCAAGCAGGCGGTGCGCTTCTACACCGAGACCAAGACCGTCACCAGCCGCTGGTTCGACGACGACATCCCGGACGGCGCCCACGGCGGCCCCAACATGACCATCAATCTGAAATAGCCATGGACTTCAACTTCACCGACGAGCAGCTGGCGTTCCGCGACACCGCGCGCCAGTTCGCCGATAAGGAACTGGCGCCGTTCGCCGCCGAGTGGGATCAGCACGGCACCTTCCCCAAGGACACCATCCGCCGCGCCGGCGAGCTGGGCTTCTGCGCGCTGTACTGCGACGAGGACCAGGGCGGCATGGGCCTGAGCCGGCTCGACGCGGCGCTGATCTTCGAGCAGATGGCGGCGGGCTGCACCTCCACCACCGCCTTCATCACCATCCACAACATGGCCACCTGGATGCTGTCCCGGTTCGGCTCCGAGGCGGTGCGCCAGCGCTGGAACGGGCCGTTGATGAGCGGCGAGGCGCTGGCCTCCTACTGCCTCACCGAGCCCGGCGCCGGTTCCGACGCGGCGTCGCTGAAGACCAGCGCCCGCCGCGACGGTGACCACTATGTGCTGAACGGCGCCAAGGCGTTCATCTCCGGCGCCGGCGACACCGACCTGCTGGTGTTGATGGCGCGCACCGGCGGGCCCGGCGCCGGCGGCATCTCCTGCTTCGCGATCCCGGCGGACACGCCCGGCGTCAGCTACGGCCGCAACGAGGACAAGATGGGCTGGAAGAGCCAGCCCACCCGGGCGGTGATTCTCGAGGACGCGCGCGTCCCGGTGGAAAACCGCATCGGCGACGAGGGCCAGGGCTTCAAGATCGCCATGGCGGGCCTGGACGGCGGGCGCATCAACATCGCCAGCTGCTCGCTGGGCGCTGCCTCGGCGGCGCTGGCCCAGGCGCAGAGCTATGTGCAGGAACGCCGCCAGTTCGACCAGCCGGTGAGCGACTTCCAGAGCGTGCAGTTCACCCTGGCGGACATGGCCACCCACCTGGTGGCGGCCCAGCAGATGGTGCGGCTGGCGGCCTGGAAACTGGACCACGGC
>DASUNW010000051.1:0-2674 GCA_036276955.1 Alcanivorax sp.
AAGATCTACTTCGACAAGGCCGGCATCGAGATTCCGTTCCCGCACACCACGCTGTACTTCGGCGAGGACCGGGACGGCAACGCGCCGCCGGCCAACGTGCGCATGCTCGACGACGAGCGTGTGGTGGACACCCAGCAGGACGGCACGTCCTCCGACCGTCCCGAGTAACCCGCTCTTGTGCGAGCGGGCCCCGCCCGCGAAAGGGTGGCGCTAGCCACCCGGCGGGATACCAGAGACGCTGGCTCTTCCGGTGTCTGGTGCTCCGTATCCGAGACGTGGTGCAATGGGGGTGCCTTCCGGGATCGCTCAAGTCGTCCCTGGGCGCTCTCATTTGGCCATCCCTGGCCAAATAGGTCCCTCCAGGCACCACCATTGCCCCGCTCACTTGGCAGCGGAACCGCCACGGGTCATGACCGCCAGACCCTCAAAGGAGGAGAGGCTTGGAATCTTCCAAGGAGCGCCGGGATCGGGTGTGCCCATCCAGGACCCTATTTGGCCAGGGATGGCCAAATCCGAGCTTACAGGGATGTACTTGCAGCGTGTCCTGGATGGGCACACCCGATCCCGGTGCGGGCTCTCTGGAGAGAAAAGTCTTTGGAATCCTGCGGGGCAACCTTTGCCGGGAGCTTCGCTCCCTTTCGCGGGCAGGGCCCGCTCCTACAATCCCGGCTCCCCGCCAAAGCACAAAAAAAGCCGGCGGGGAGCCGGCTTGAGGAATGATCGCGTCGCGATCCGGGAAGTCAGAGGGGGGCGAGGCGGTCAGGCCGCCTCGTCCAGAGCGTGGGCCACCAGCTCATCGAACTGCTCCAGGAACGCACGGTTATCGTGGTCCCAGGGGTGGAAACCGGGCTTGAACCAGTCCAGCCACGCCTTGGCGCTGTGGCGGAAAATGCCTTTCTTGCCGACGCTGTGGCGCAGCACGGCGCGCCAGCCCTTAGCGTCGAACAGGCCACCGCTGACGCGCACGTTGTGCACGTAGAACGGCACGAACAGGGCGAAGAACACACTGGTGGAGAACACCAGGGACAAGCTGCGCAGGGCATAGGCGCCGGCCTTGTCGTCGCCGCCCACCGCCACGCGGTAGACATCGAAGGCCACCGCTTTATGCTCGGTCTCTTCCAGGGCGTGCCAGTTCCAAATGGCGCGGTAGCCCTCGTCGGAGCCCTCCATGATTTCCGGCAGGCTGAGCAGCCCGTCGGCGAGAATCGCGGTAAGGTGTTCCAGGGCCACGGTGTTGGCCAGCTGGAACGAGGCCGGGGTGTATTTCTGAACCGCCTTGAGCAGTTCGTCGACCAGCCGTTCCTGGGCTTCGATGGGCACGCCCGCGTCGTTGACGAAGCCGTTGTACTCTTCGTGCTCGCGGCCGTGCATGGCTTCCTGGCCGATAAAGGCGGTCACCGCCTTCTTCAGTTCCGGGTCCTGGACGGCATCGCGATACTGGCGCACGCTGTCGATGAAGAAGCGCTCGCCAACCGGGAAAAACAGGCTCAGGGTATTGAGAAACTGGCTCACGTTGCGCCCATCCTGGTGCCAGTTCAGCGCTTTGCTGGGGTCCAGCTTGAAGCGCAGGTTCCGGCGCGTGGGCAGTATGTTGATCGCCATGGTTAAGTACCTCTGATGATTGTTACATTGAGCGATGATACATTCGCTCGCGAAACGAGCAAGTGGCCCTTGGTTAAGGAAGGCATGTCGTGACGGCGAATAAACAAGAAAAGGCAAATCGTTTACTTGAGGCGCTGGTCGCCCACCTTAGCGAGTCTCTCGACCCGGACCGCCTGGACGACTGGCTGGAACAGGAGCTGGACGCTCTGCTCGATCAGGCCGGCACGGTGCGTCTCGGCGAGGCGGTGACCGCCGAGCAAATCGGCGCCACGGTGCGCAAGTACGCGGTGCAGATGGAATTGGGCGGCGGCATCCCGGAGCTGGTCGGCGAGATGGTGGACCGTCTCTACAACCACAGCGTTCAGGCGGAGCGCCGCATCGGCGAGCTGGTGGACGAGGCCACGGTGGCGGCGCTGGTCGACAAGGTGCTGGAAATCCCCCTGTCCCGGCGCGGCGTGGGCTGGCTGAGCAGCAACCCGGTGTTGTTGGCGCTGCTGGCCGGCGGCGCTCACCTGGGGCTTAAGACCTGGCTGCATCAGGGCATTCCCGACAGCCTGCGGGGTCTGGTGGGGCGGCGGCTGCCGCCGCGCTGGCGGGCCAGCCTGGAGATGCGTTTGCAGGAGTGGTTGCTGGAGCGCACCGCCGCGCTGCTTTCGGACCCGTGGTTATACAGCGACGATAACCTCGGCGAGCTGCGTGACATGGTGCTGGTGGCCTGGCAGGACTTTTCCGAGCGGCCGGTGACCGAGCTGCGCGAACTGCTCAGCAGCGAGGACATTCAGGAGTTGTTCGTGATCGGCTACGACTTCTGGCGCGATTTCCGCCACAGCGATTACTTCGCCACCATGCTGGACAGCGGCATCAACGCCTTCTTCGAAAAGTACGGGGACACCACCCTGCGCGATCTGATCGAGGAAGTGGGCATCGAGCGCGACGACCTGCTCGACGACGCTCGCCGGTTCGCGCCACCGATGTTGCGACTGCTGCGCGAGCGGGGCCTGCTTGACGCCTGGCTGCGCCGTCACCTGGCGCCGTTTTTCGACAAGCCGGAGACGCTGGCGATTCTCGACGA
>DASUNW010000052.1:0-2929 GCA_036276955.1 Alcanivorax sp.
TGCCAGGGCGGCGGCCCAGCCGGGGAACTCGGTGACCACGGAGAGCTGTTCGGCGGGCAGGGCGGTTTCCACCCGAGCGGCCATCAGGTAATCCACGGCAGCGGCTTTATCCAGCCCGGCGGGCGCGCCTTGAGATTCGGCGTGGGTAATCAGGTCGCGGTCGCCGGCGGTGAGCGGGTCCAGCCCGGTGACGTCGACGAACAGAGTTCGGAAACGGTAAGTCCGGGGCGGGGTGCCGGGGAACAGCTCGGCGAACAGGGCCAGGCATTCGTCCACCAGGTCGTCCAGCCCGAAGCCGGGCCGGTACCATTCCAGCATGGTGAATTCCGGGTTGTGGCGGCCGCCGGCTTCGCCATCCCGGTAGGCTTTGCAGACCTGATAGATGGGCCCGCTGCCGGCGGCCAGCAGGCGCTTCATGTGGTACTCCGGCGAACTCTGCAGATAGCCGTGGCCGGGCACCGGAATGCACTGGATGTGCGGCTCGCTGACGCCATGCCGGGCCAGTTGCGGGGTGTCCACTTCCAGCACGCCACGGGCGGCAAAAAAAGCGCGCACCGTGCTCAGCAGCCCGGCGCGCGCTTTGATGGCCTCCAGGGAGGCGGTGGGCCGCCAGTCGCTCACCACTAGGCCCTCTTCACACACTAGTTTTTGATGCGGCCCGCGTACTCGCCGGTGCGGGTGTCCACCTTGGCGATTTCCCCGACCTGCACGAACAGCGGCACGCGGACCACCGCGCCGGTGCTCAGAGTGGCCGGCTTGCCGCCGGTGCCGGCGGTGTCGCCCTTCAGGCCCGGGTCGGTTTCAACTATTTCCAGTTCCACGAAGTTGGGCGGGTTCACGTTCAGCGGTTCGCCGTTGTAGAGGGTCACCTCGCACATGTCCTCTTCCTTGAGCCACTGCTTGGCGTCGCCCACGGCGGCTTCGTCGGCCTGCTTCTGCTCGAAGGTCTCGGTGTCCATGAAGTGCCAGAATTCGCCGTCGTTGAAGATGTACTGCATCTGCACGTCCAGCACGTCGGCGCCTTCCAGGCTGTCGCCGGATTTAAAGGTGCGTTCCCACACCTTGCCGGTCTTCAGGTTGCGCAGCTTCACGCGGCTGAAGGCCTGGCCCTTGCCGGGCTTTACGAACTCGTTCTCGATAATGGCGCACGGGTCGCCGTCGAGCATAACCTTCAAGCCGGACTTGAATTCACTGGTAGAATAGCTGGCCATAGATATCTATCCACTGTGTCGGGGAATTACCGGATGGCATTTAAGAAGCTGGCCATGATAACGCAGGAAGCGGACGGTTGGCAGGTACCCGACTGGCGCCGTCTGCAGGCCGATCTGGTCACCGGGGTGGGGGCATTGTGCGAACAACTGCAACTGCGTCCGGAACAGATCCCCGGCGGCGCCGATGACGACAGCGCCTTCCCGTTGCGGGTACCGCGCCGCTACCTGGACCTGATCGAGCCGGGCAACCCGGCCGACCCACTGCTGCTGCAGATCCTCGCCACCGGCCGCGAGCGCGAAACGGTGCCCGGCTACCACGCCGACCCGCTGGACGAATCCCGCCATACCCCGGTGCCCGGGCTGTTGCACAAATACCACGGGCGGGCGCTGTTGGTGGTCACCGGTGCCTGTGCGGTGCATTGCCGCTACTGTTTCCGCCGCCACTTCCCCTACCAGGAGCACCTGTCCGGCGGCCGCTGGCAGCAGGCGCTGGGCTGGCTGGCGCAACGCACCGACATCAACGAGGTGATCCTCAGTGGCGGCGATCCGCTGACCCTGAGCAACCGGCGCCTTGGCGAACTGCTGGAGGCGCTGGCGCGGCTGCCGCACCTGCGCCGGCTGCGTATCCACAGCCGCACCCCGGTGGTGATTCCCGAACGTCTGGATGAGGATCTGGCGGCCTTGCTGGCCTCGCCACGTTGGCGCGCCACCCTGGTGCTGCACGCCAACCACCCCCGCGAGATCAGCCCGGCGCTGGCGGAGCGCTGCCGGGCGCTCGGCCGGGCCGGTGTCACGCGGCTCAACCAAGCGGTGCTGCTGGCCGGGGTCAACGATGACGCCGACACCCTGGCGTCGCTGTCCGACGCGCTGTTCGAGGCCGGCGTACTGCCCTACTACCTGCATCAACTGGACGCGGTGGCCGGTGCCGCCCATTTCGCGGTGCCGGACGAGCGCGCCCTTGCTCTGCACGCCGCCCTGCGGGACCGGCTGCCGGGCTTTCTGGTGCCCAGGCTGGCGCGCGAGGAACCGGGCGCGGGCTCAAAAACGGTATTGGCTGGATAATGTACAATCACCGGGCGTTCAAGTTATATTTGTGAAGGGGATCACAACAATAATTTGACTATGGCCCGCGCCAAGGTGGCGGGGCCGAGCCTATGAGGGACAAGCCATGGAACAGGCCCGCCAAACGGAATCGGCGTGGGAAGTGCGTCTCGGGGTTCCGCAACCGGAACTGGACAAACTGTCGCTGGCCAGCACCAGGCCGCGCCGGTTGCGTGCCTGGCTGGACGCGCTGCCGGTGAGCGAGCCGCACCGCAGCGTGGCGCCGTTGCTGACGCTGCTGGACGAGCTGGCCCGCTTACGGATCAATGGCCGCCGCCGCCTGGCGTTGCTGGATCAGGTCCGCCCGCGCGTCCGACAACTGGCCTATACCCTGGAAAGCCGTTATCTGAATCTGCCGCTGATGCCGCCGGAGCGCGCCCTGCAGGCCGCGGCTTTGACGCAGCAGCTGTTCCTGGGGCTGGCCACCGGCTATCAAAGCGTGGCCGGCCCGCTGTTGCGTGGCCGGCTCAACATGGCCGAGCGTCAGGCCGCCGCCACCGCCTTGCAGCGCGCCATGGACGCCCGCGCCCAGGACCTCTTCCTGCATATGCTGCTCTACAAGGATCCGCCGGCGGGCGCCTGGGGCGCCCTGCATTCTCTCTATGCGGTGGCCGAGC
>DASUNW010000053.1:0-26372 GCA_036276955.1 Alcanivorax sp.
GCGTCCGCGCAGTCGCGGCAGTGTTCGTGATCGTGTTTGCCGCATTCCTCGCCGCAGGCTTTGCAGACCTCCGCGCACAGTCCACACAGTTGGGTGGCGAACTCGCTGTCCTGGGCCATGTACTCGGCGGCCAGGCGGCAGATCGCGGCGCATTGCATGTCCAGGCGGATGCATTCCGCCATCATCTTGGTGTTTTCTTCCTGCAGGCAGGAGGTCGCGCAAAAGTCGCAGTAGGCGGCGCAGCGGTTGCAGGCTTCGATGCATTCAGCGTGGTTGATCGCCATGATTCTCTCCTTGAACGGCATTCTTGAACGAAGTGAAGGGTTCTTCGACGCTAAACCCGTGCCGCCGGGTCAACAAGCCGTGAAGCCCGCTGCGGGCCGATTAGCCGGTAAAACATTGTGCAATTGAGCGGCGCGGTGGCGATGCTACACTCCCCGTTTCACTCGAAAGCCGACTCAAGAGGTCTCCGTGTCCCAAGTCACCGCCGCCCTCGATTACCTCAAGCAGGGCCTGTCCCTGGCGAAAAGCCCCGGCCTGCGTCCTTATGTGATCATTCCGATGATCTTCAACGTGTTGGTGTTCGGCGGGCTTTATTACTTCTTCGGCCAGTGGATCGGTGGCTGGGTGGCGGGTCTGGCCGCCGGCTGGGAATTCAGCGGCAGCTGGAGTTTCCTGAACCCGGCGGTGGATTTTCTGGTGGGCGCCGCCGTGGTGCTGGTGTGGATTGTCCTGCTGGGCCTGTTCGCCAGCGTCTTCACTTTGGGTGTGCAACTGATCGCCGCGCCCTTCATGGGCTTCCTGGCGGAGAAGGTGGATATCCGCGTCACCGGCCGGCCGATGCCGGAAGAATCGATCCCCGCCATGACCGTGCGGGTGTTCAAGCGGGAACTGCGCAAAACCTGGTACTGGCTGTGGCGGGCGGTGCTGATTCTGTTGGTGGTGCTGGTGATCTACTTCATCCCGGTGGTCAATGTGCTGGCGTCCACGGTGTGGTTCCTGTGGTCTGGCTGGCTGCTCGGCATGCAGTACATCGATTTCGCCGCCGACAACCGCCAGGTGCCCTTCACGGTGATGCTGGAGCGGCTCAAGACCAAGCGCTGGATGGTGCTCACCTTCGGCGCCGTGGTGCTGGGCCTGACCATGCTGCCGCTGGTCAACCTGTTCATCATGCCGGTGGCGGTGATCGCCGGCACCCTGATCTGGGTGCACGAGCTCGCCGAACCCGGTGGGAGCGAGACCAGCCCGCGAAAGGGAGCGTAGGTCGGGTTAGGCCAACGGCCGTAACCCGACAATCCCCACACAAATTTACAGCGCCCGCACCCTGAGCGAACGCCCCTTAATCTTGCCCTTGCTCAACCGCTGCAAGGCTTTATCGGCGATCGCCCGCTCCACCGCCACATACGCCTGGTTATCGAACAGGGTGATCTTGCCGACCTGGGCGCCGGGAAGGCCGGCGTCGCCGGTGAGCGCGCCGAGAATATCCCCCGGACGCAGCTTCTGCTTGCGGCCCGCGCTGATGCACAACGTCGCCATGGGCGCCTGCAGCGGGCCGCGGTCCACATGGGGGCGGACCTCGTCCAGCGGCAACCACTGAATCGCGCCTTTCTGCTGATCCTCGATGGCCAGGGCGCGGCGCATCTCTTTCGGTGCCACCAGACTTACCGCCAGGCCCTTTTCACCGGCCCGCCCGGTACGACCGATGCGGTGGATATGCGTCTCCGGGTCGCGGCCCAGCTCCACATTGAGTACCAGGTCCAGGGAGGCGATATCCAGCCCGCGGGCGGCCACGTCCGTGGCCACCAGCACCGACAGGCTGCGGTTCGCGAACATGCCCAGCACCTGGTCCCGGTCGCGCTGGTCCAGGTCGCCGTTCAGCGCCATCGCCGAGATGCCCTTGGCGGCGAGATGATCCGCCACCTCCTGGCACTGCTGCTTGGTAAAGCAGAACGCCACGCAGGACGTGGGGCGCAGGCTGTAGAGCAAGCGCGTCACCGCCTCCAGGCGGGTCTCGGGCGTCACCTCGTAGAAGCGCTGCTCAATTTGCTGGTCGTCATGCTGGGTGGCCACCTTGATCTGCTCCGGATCGCGCAGAAAACGGTTCGCCAGCTCCTTGATGCCGGCCGGATAGGTGGCCGAGAACAACAATGTCTGCCGCCGCGCCGGCGTCTGCCCGATGATCTCCGCGATGCTGTCCACGAAGCCCATGTCCAGCATGCGGTCCGCCTCGTCCAGCACCAGCGTGTTCAGCCCGTCCAGCGACAGCGTGCCCTTGCTCAAATGCTTCTGCACCCGCCCCGGCGTGCCCACGATCACCTGCGCGCCATGCTCCAACGACCCCACCTGCGGCCCCATCGGCACCCCGCCGCACAGCGTCAGCACCTTGATGTTGTCCGACCCCCGCGCCAGCCGGCGCAGGTCCTTGGCCACCTGATCCGCCAGCTCGCGGGTAGGGCAGAGCACCAGCGCCTGACAGCCGAAAAAGCGCGGGTTCAGCGGGTGCAGCAGGCCCAGCCCGAACGCCGCCGTCTTGCCGGACCCGGTCTTGGCCTGGGCGATCACATCCCGCCCCTGCAGGATCAACGGCAGGCTCTGCGCCTGGATCGGCGTCATCTCGGTAAAGCCCAGCGATGCGAGGTTCGCCAGCGTCGGCGCGGCCAGGGGGAGGGAAGCGAAGTTGGTATCGGTCACGGGAGGGCCTGCTGTATGGAGGGGGCGGCAGTGTAGCACTGGCCGCGCGGGTCCGGCAGCGCCAGTTGCACTCTGGATTTGGATATCCAAAGTATATACATTGGCGTACCCGGTTGATAAAGTGCCTGGGTCAATCACACTTCTCAGGTAACCGTGATGGAAGTGCAAATCCGAAAGTGGGGTAACAGCTCGGCGGTGCGCCTGCCCAAGGCGCTGATGGAGCAGCTCGGCCTGGACGCGGGGAGCACTCTGGCCGTTGAGATCCGGGACGGCGCCCTTGTGATGCGCCCCAGCGGGCCGACGCTGGAGGAAATGCTGGCGACCTGCACCCAGGAAAAGATGGCCCTGACCGAAGAAGACCGGCAGTGGCTGGACAGCGATCCTGTGGGTAACGAGGAAATCTGATGGCTTATATCCCAAGGAAGGGAGACATTGTCCGCCTGAATTTCGACCCGGTGGCGGGCCATGAACAAGCGAAGCAGCGCCCGGCGCTGGTGGTGTCTCCGCAGGCTGTCCACGAGACCTTCGGGCTGTGCTGGGTGCTGCCTATCACCACGCGGGTGCGGGGCACGGCCTTTGAAATCCCGGTCACCGGCGGTGAGACGAGCGGGGTGGTGCTCACACAGCAGATCCGCACCGTGGATTTCCGGGCCCGCGGCGCCGAATTCATCGAAGCGGCCGGTGAGCAGACCCGTGAGCAGGCCCTGCATGCGGTGCGGATGATCCTCGGCTGAGCTATCGCCCTTTAAACACCCGCAGGTACTGCGTTAATTCTTTCCGATACAGCACCCGCACCCACTCCGGAACGGGCGCGGCCAGGTCGACGATAAACCCGCGCCGAAACTCCAGTATTCGTCTTGGCCCGGCGAACCGCTCACTGTTGTCGAAGACCAGTCCGGCACCGGCAAGAAGCACGGCTTCCCGAATCAATCTTTGATTGCGTTGATAACGTTCGCGGATTTTTTGTTCCGGTACAGGGTGGCCGCCCCGTTTCACGCGTTGCGCGACCCGGCTGACGGAGATGTCGGCGCTGTTAACGTTGATGTGAAACACCGCCACCCGGTAATCGGCGTCTACAGCGTCGCGGATAAGGTCGAGCTTGGAGGGGTGGCTGAAGGTGCTTTCCGTTATAAAGCTTTCGCGCCGCGCTATGCATTCGCGGCGTCGGGTCTCGGCAAGCCTTGCCGCTTCGTACGCGGCTTCCATGTCCGTGGTGCGCAGGGTCTGCCGCTGAATCAGATCGGCATTGATGAACGTTGCCGAGCGGCTGACCGGGTCGTGCTGCAGGACGTGCTCGAAGAGCGTGGATTTGCCGGCGCCGTTGGGGCCGGCAAGGACATAAAGGGTAGGGCGGCCGGGCACCGGTCAGAGCCCGCTGTTGCCGTCGGCTTCGGCGTTGCGGCGAAGCTCCTGCATGGCTTGGTCCATACGATCATGGGATTGCGCCATGCGGTCCAGGAACTGATCGAAAGCGAATTCCTGTTCGCGGTCGTCAAGCGCCTCGAAGCGGAGGTCGCCGTCCAGCAGCGCGCGGACCTGCTGAAAGTCCACCAGCCGGGAGCGTTCCACGGCGCGTCCCAGCGCCATCCAATATTCCGCCTGCCCCGCCAGGGTGCGGTGCTGATCGCGGCTTTCCGTGCGGAGCAATTCCATATAGGGGTCGGAGATACGGAGTGTCTTAGCCATCTTCGCACACCTCTTGGTCATTTGTGACAAAATGACACACGACGCCGCCGCCGTCTACCCGGTTACCGTAACGTGACGTAAAACGGCGTCACGCCGGATGAATTCACCCTCTCTTCCCGCTAGACTAGCGCGTTTGAACCGTCCGCCGGTGGCCCGCCGGGTCGCGGGCGCTTTGGGTTAGGAGCGGCCTCGGCCGCCATGCGAGCATTATGAGACTGAAAACAATCAAGCTGGCCGGGTTCAAGTCCTTCGTGGACCCGACGCCGGCCTCGTTCCCGGAAAATCTGACCGCCGTGGTGGGCCCCAACGGCTGTGGCAAGTCGAACATCATCGACGCGGTGCGCTGGGTGATGGGCGAGTCCTCGGCCAAGCACCTGCGCGGCGAGTCCATGGCGGATGTGATCTTCAACGGCTCCAACGCGCGCAAGCCGGTGGCCCAGGCCTCCATTGAGCTGGTGTTCGATAATTCCGACGGCACCGTGAGCGGCGAGTACGGCAAGTTCAACGAGATTTCCGTAAAGCGCCAGGTGACCCGGGACGGGCAGTCCAACTACTACCTGAACGGCACCAAGTGCCGACGCAAGGACATCTCCGACATCTTTCTGGGCACCGGCCTGGGCCCGCGCAGCTACGCGATTATCGAGCAGGGGATGATTTCCCGGCTGATCGAGGCGAAGCCGGAAGAGCTGCGGGTATACATCGAAGAAGCGGCGGGCATCTCCAAGTACAAGGCGCGGCGCCGCGAGACCGAGAACCGCATGCGCCGCACCCGCGAGAACCTGGAGCGGCTCACCGATATCCGCGACGAGCTGGCGCGCCAGATCGAGCGTTTGAGCCGCCAGGCGTCCGCCGCCGAGAAGTATAAGCAGTTCAAAGAGGAAGAGCGGCACAAGAGCGCCCAGCTCAAGGCGCTGCGCTGGCGCGGCTTGAACGGCCAGGTGAAGCAGCTGGACCAGGTGATCGGTGAGCTGGAAGTGGCGATGGAGGCGCGCATCGCCGAGCAGCGCCATGTGGACGCGGAGATCGAGCGTCTGCGCGAGGGGCACAACGACGCCCAGGAAAGCTTCAATCAGGTGCAGCAGCGTTTCTATGCGCTGGGCGCCGAGGTGGCGCGCCTGGAGCAGAGCATTCAGCACCAGCGCGAGCGCCGTCAGCAGTTGTTCGAGGAGCTGGATCAGGTCACCGCCAGCTGGAAAGAGGCGGACGCCCACCAGAACACCGACGCGGAGAAGCTGGCCGAGCTGGACGAGCGGCTGGCGGGCCTGGAGCCGGGCCTGGAAGAGGCCCACGAGCAGCAAGAGACCTCCGCGGAGGCGCTGGCCCTGGCCGAGGACGCCATGCAGGAGTGGCAGCAGGCCTGGGAAAGCTTCAACAGCAAGGCCGGCGAGTCGCGCCGCCAGGCGGAGGTGGAGCAGTCCCGCATTCAGCACCTGGAGAAGTCCATCGAACGCCTGGGCGAGCGCATGGAGCGCCTGCGCAAGGAGCAGGAGTCGCTGGATTCGGGTCCGCTGGCCCGCGAGATGCGCGAGTTCGAAGAGCAGGTGGCGGAATACCAGGAGCAGCGCGAAGAAAGCGAAATGCGCGCCGAGAGCCTGCAGGAACAGATTAACCAGCTGCGCCGGGACAACGGCGAGCGCGGCCGCGAACTGGACGAGGCCCGCGACCAGCTGCAGAACCACAAGAACCGCCACACCTCCCTGGAGGCCCTGCAAAAAGCCGCCATGGGCGACGACGGCGCGGTCAGCGACTGGCTGGAACGCCACGACCTGGATCAGCGCCCGCGCCTGGCGGACCGCATCGAAGTGGCCGAAGGCTGGGAAAACGCCGTGGAAGCGGTGCTCGGCGACGCCCTGCAGGCGGTGTCCGTGGACGGCCTGGAAGAAGTCAGCGATTGGCTCGGCGACCTCACCCACGGCCGTGTGGCGCTGGTCCACGAAAGCCCGGTGCAGGCCTCCGGCGACGCCGGCGATCTGCTGCGCTCCCACGTTACCGGCCAGGTGCCGGAAGGCCTGCTGGCCGGTGTCTACGCGGTCGATGACCTGAGCGCCGCCCTGGCGTTGCGCGGGCGTTTGGGCGCCGGCGAGTCGGTGGTCACCCGCGACGGCATCTGGTTGGGGCCGGACTGGCTCACCGTGGCCCGCGAACAGGACCAGGAAGCCGGCGTGTTGGAGCGCCGCCGTGAACTGGAGAGTCTGGCCGGGCTGATCGACAGCGGCCAGCAGCGCGTGGACGAACTCAAGGCCAAGCTGGAAGAGACCCGAGAACAGGTCGCCGAGCTGGAGGAAGAGCGCGAGGAAGTGCAGCGCCAGGCGTCGCGCATCAGCCGCGAGCTGGGCGAGGTGAACGCCCAGGTGAGCGCCCGCCAGGTGCGCCTGGAGCAGATCACCATGCGCCGCGAGCGCCTCGGCAAGGAGCTGGACGAGTCCGGTGGTCAGTTGCAGCAGGAGCAGGAACAGATCAAGGAAGCCCGCGCCATCCTCCAGGAGGCCCTGGACGCCATGGAGCAGGACTCCGGCGAGCGCGAGGCGTTATTGTCGCGCCGTGACGAAACCCGCATGGCCCTGGACGAGGCCCGCCAGCAGGCGCGCCAGCACCGTGACCACGCCCACCAGTTGGCGATGGACGCCCAGGGTGCGCGCACCCAGGCCGACGCGCTACGCCAGAACCTGGCGCGGCTGGAATCCCAGGTGACCAGCCTGCGCGAGCGCAAGGCGCAACTGGAAGAGCAGGCCGGCGAAGACGGCGATCCGGCTATCGAGTTGCAGGAGCAGTTGGAAGAAAAGCTGGAGCAGCGCCTGGAAGCGGAGCAGCAGTTGATCGAAGCGCGCCGCCAGCTTGAGGACGTGGAACATCAGATGCGCGACCTGGAAGGCCGGCGCGGCCAGCACGAGCGCCAGGCCCAGGAAGTGCGCGACGCGATCAACAACAAGCGCATGCAGTGGCAGGATCTGAGCACCCGCCGCCAGACCGTGGCGGAGCAGCTCAACGAGCAGCACTTCGATCTCGATACGGTGCTCAACAATTTGCCCGAGGAGGCGGACGAGAAGCAGTGGTCCGACGAGTTGGAGCAGATCGCCCAGCGCATCGGCCGGCTCGGCCAGATCAACCTGGCGGCCATCGACGAATACCAGCAGCAGTCCGAGCGCAAACAGTATCTGGATCAGCAGAACGAGGATCTGGACGACGCGCTCAAGACGCTGGAAAACGCCATCCGCAAGATCGACCGGGAAACCCGTACCCGCTTCAAGGAATACTTCGACCGCATCAACAAGGGTCTCCAGGAGCTATTCCCGAAGGTGTTCGGCGGCGGCCACGCCTATCTGGAACTGACCGGCGACGACCTGCTCGACACCGGCGTGGCGATCATGGCGCGGCCTCCGGGCAAGCGCAACAGCACCATCCATCTGCTGTCCGGTGGCGAGAAGGCGCTCACGGCGCTGTCCCTGGTGTTCAGTATTTTTGAACTGAACCCGGCGCCGTTCTGTCTGCTCGATGAGGTGGACGCGCCGCTCGATGACGCCAACGTGGGCCGGTTCTGTAATCTGGTCTCGGAAATGGCCGAGCGTGTGCAATTTATTTATATCACCCACAACAAGATCGCCATGGAAATGGCGCGTACCCTGATGGGCGTTACCATGCACGAAGCGGGTGTCTCGCGGCTGGTGTCCGTGGATGTGGAAGAGGCCGCCGAACTGGCGGCCATGTAAGCCGCCGCCGGCGTTTTGACACGGGCCGGCGGCTGACCAATTATTACCTGAAACTGGCGCGAGCTAAGGAAGAGGCAACATGGGCCTGAATCTGGAAACATTGATCGGCATTCTGGTTATTCTGATCCTCCTGATTCTTGCCGATGGCGTGCGGCGCATGATCCGCGAACGCCACGGCCGGTTGCGCATGCGCATCGACCGCCGGTTCGGCAAAGGCCCGGCGGCGGACGACAGCGACGACGACTACCCCAACGAACTGATCGGCCGCCCGCGCGTGCGCAGCCGCGAAGAGCAGGCCCGTATCGATATGGACGGTGTCGATGAGGACGGCGACCGCGCCGATCCGCCGATGATGATGGACACCGCCGAGGCCCCGCCGGAGGCACCCACGCGCCGCGCCGAGCAGCAGACACTGTTCGACGCCGATAATCGCGACGACGACACCGGCGCCCCGCAAGACGACGTGGCCGGCTCGGCGAAAGCCGGTGCCGCCACCTCGGGCTCGGCCGCGTCCGGCGTTACCGATGCGGACGACGTCGACGCGCCGCCGGCCCGCCCGGTGACGCGCCGGCCCGAAGCCACCCGCGAGCCCTCCGCCGGCTCCCAGCGCGAAGAGCTGCGCCGCGAGGAAAGCCGCAAGCAGTCCGCGCCGCGCTCGTCCGCCTCCCGTCAGGAATCCAAACCCAAAGACCCGGGCCCGGTGCTGGAAGTGATCGTCTTCCATCTGATCGCCCGCCGCCCGGAACGCTTCGACGGCCAGGACATGCTGCGTCTGCTGCTGGAAAACGGCCTGCGCTACGGCGACATGCACATCTTTCACCGCCACCGTGACGTGGACGGCCGCGAGCAACTGGAATTTTCCGTCGCCAATGCGGTGGAACCCGGCACCTTCGACATCGATACCATGGAAGAGGAGCAGTTCGCCGGCATCACCTTCTTTATGAAGCTGCCCGGCCCCCGTGACCCGCTGGCGTCCCTGGAGCGCATGCTCACCGCCGGCCGTCGCCTCGCCGAAGGCATGAACGGCGACCTCAAGGACGAACAGCACAGCGTGCTCACGCCGCAAACCATGGAACACCTGCGCCAGCGCGTGCAGGAATTCGAGCGCCGCCAGCGCGTCTCCCACGGGGCCTGACGCGGCTGCGCCGCGAATTGCAAGTTGCAAGTTGCAAGTTGCAAGTTGCAAGTTGAAAAGCGGCGATCAGGCCATGCGGGCTGAACGGCCGCGCCATGAGCCGCGATTCAGGATACAGGGACGAGCTTGGGAGCGGGCCTTTGTGGGAGCGGGCCCCGCCCGCGAAAGGGAGCGAAGCTCCCGGCGGGATCCCAGAGACCTTTTGACGACAGCACGAACAGCTTCTCTGGTATCCCGCCGGGCGGCCGGAGGCCGCCCTTTCGCGGGCAAGGCCCGCTCCCACAATGACCTCAGCCGGCACGGCCTGCTTTCAACTTGCAACTTTCAACTTGCTCGCCGTCTTGTTCTTAAGCACAAAACCTGGAATTGAGTTCAGTGACCTCTAAAAACCCTTCCCCCGCCGACGAAATCCGAGCGCTCCGCGACCAGCTCAATGACTGGTCGCATCGCTACTATGTGCTGGACGATCCCTCCGTGCCGGACGCCGAATACGACCGGGCGTTCCGCCGTCTGGAAGAAATGGAAGCGGAGCACCCGGACCTGGTGACGGCGGACTCGCCCACGCAGCGGGTCGGCGACCGCCCCCTGGACGCCTTCGATGAAGTGCGCCACGACGTGCCCATGTTGAGCCTGGGTAACGCCTTCGACGAACAGGAACTGCGCGACTTCGACCAGCGCGTGCGTGAGCGTCTGGACGTGGACGGCCCGGTGGCCTACGTGGCGGAACCCAAGCTCGACGGCCTGGCGGTGTCGTTGCTCTATGAAAACGGCGAGCTGGTGCGCGCCGCCACCCGCGGTGACGGTGAGACCGGCGAGGACATCACCGTCAATGTGCGCACCATCCGTTCGGTGCCGCTCAACCTGCGCGGCGACAAGCTGCCCGCGCGCATGGAAGTGCGCGGCGAGGTGGTGATGCCCCACGACGGTTTTGCCCGGCTCAATAAACGCCAGGAGGAGGCCGGCCAGAAAACCTTCGCCAACCCCCGCAACGCCGCCGCCGGCAGCTTGCGTCAGCTGGATTCGCGCATCACCGCCCAGCGGCCGCTGGAGTTCTACGCCTACTCGGTGGCGCAACTGGACGGCGAGGACTGGCCGGACACCCACTCCGGCATGCTGGACCGGGTGCGCGAGTGGGGCCTGCGGGTCAACAAGGAAGTGAAAGTCTGCAAGGGCCTGGATGCCATGCTGTCGTTCTACGAGGACATCATGGCGCGGCGTGTGGACCTGGGCTATGACATCGACGGGGTGGTCTACAAAGTGGACCGCCTGGACTGGCAGCGCGACCTGGGCTTCGTCAGCCGCGCGCCGCGCTGGGCGGTGGCGCACAAGTTCCCGGCCCAGGAAGAAATCACCGTGCTCAACGGGGTGGACTGGCAGGTGGGCCGCACCGGCGCGCTTACCCCGGTGGCCAAACTGGAGCCGGTGCAGGTGGGCGGCGTCACCGTCAGCAACGCCACCCTGCACAACATCGACGAGATCCGGCGGCTGGATATTCGCGTCGGCGACAGCGTGGTGATCTACCGCGCTGGTGATGTGATTCCCAAGGTGGTGCGCGCGGTCCCCGAGCGGCGCCCGGAGAACGCCGGGGACATTAATCTGCCCACGGAATGCCCGGTGTGCGGCAGCGAGATTCTGCGCGCCGACGACGGCGTGGTGGCGCGCTGCACCGGCGGCCTGATCTGCGGCGCCCAGCAGCGCGAGGCGATCAAGCACTTCGCCTCGCGGCGCGCCATGGACATCGAGGGCCTGAGCATCAAACGGGTGGATCTGCTGGTGGACCAGGGGCTGGTCAGCAACGTGGCCGACCTCTATCGCCTCAAGGCCGAGGACATCGCCGGCCTGGAACGCATGGGCGAAAAGTCCGCCGCCAACCTGATCGAGGCCCTGGAAGCGTCCAAGAAGATGCCGCTGAGCCGCTTCCTGTTCGCGCTCGGCATCCTTCAGATCGGCGAGGAAACCGCCAAGGCCCTGGCGGACGCCTTCGGCGATCTGGAAAGCATCCGCCGGGCGCCGCTGCTGCTGTTCTTGCAGGTGCCGGACGTGGGCGGGGAAGTGGCCAAGGCGATCGCCGCCTTCTTCGCCGAAGAGCACAACGAAAACGTCATCGACGGTCTGCTCGCCGCCGGTGTCGAGCCGCAGGCCAACGACGTACCCTCACGCCGGTTCGTGGATACTCTGACCCTGGCCAACTTTCTCAGCAGCGCCAAGACCCTGGGCATGCCGCTCAGCGGCGTGGGCACCAAGACCCTGGAGACCCTGGGCCGCCACTACCGGACCCTGGACGCGCTGCTTAAGGCGGTGGACGGCGGTGAGGACGACAGCGGCGCCAAGGCCGGCACCCTGGAGAAGCTGGCCGAAGGCCTGAAAGCCGACAACTGGCGCACCCGCCTGCAGGAAGCGCAAGACTACGCCGACGCACTAGCCGATAAAGCCCCCGCTGGCGGCGCCGACGACCGTCCGCTGGAGGGTGAGACCTGGGTGCTCACCGGCACCCTGGCGCGCCTCACCCGCGACCAGGCCAAGCAGCATCTGGAGGCCCTGGGCGCCAAGGTGTCCGGCAGCGTCTCCGGCAAGACCGCCCGGGTAGTGGCCGGCGAATCCGCCGGCTCCAAGCTCGACAAGGCACGCAGCCTCAATGTCGAAGTGATCGACGAAGACGCCTTCGTGACCTTCCTCGCCGGCCACGGCGTCAACGTCGAGGGCTGAACTGCGAAACCCGACAAAAAGCACAATCCTGAGGCACCCGTCACGGCACGTCGGGTCACGGCCTTTGGCCTAACCCGACCTACGCGCTTGCAGCGTTCCCCCAACCCGCTACCATGACTCAAACCCATATTCCGAGGTCGCCCATGCGTGCCGCAGTTCTGGCTTTGATTCTGGCGTTGGGGGGCTGCGCTTCCACGCCCACCCACATCGACGACGTTTGCGCGGTGTTCGATCAAAAAGGCGGTTGGTTCAACAACTGGTACAAGGCCGCCAAGCGCAGCGAACAGGAGTTCGGCGTGCCGGTGGCGATTCTGATGGCCACCATCTACAAGGAGTCCGGCTTCCAGGCCGACGCCCGCCCGCCGCGCACCAAACTGCTGGGCTTTATTCCCTGGAAGCGCCCCTCCAGCGCCTACGGCTACCCCCAGGCCATCGACAGCACCTGGGACTGGTACCGTCGTGAAACCGGTCACGGCGGCGCCGACCGGGACGACTTCGGCGACGCCGTGCACTTCGTCGGCTGGTACCATTACCAAAGCCACGTGCGTAACGGCATCCCGCGCAATGACGCCTACCATCTCTATCTGGCGTACTACGCCGGCCACGGCGGCTATGCCCGGGGCACCTGGAAAAACCACCCTCACATGAAACGCTCGGCGCGGCGCGCCCAGGACATGGCCACTCGCTACGCGGTGCAGATGGAGCGTTGCGGGCGGTGACGCGGCTTCGCCGCGAGCGGCAGGCTTCACGCTGCAAGCCGCTAGCACGGCGTGCTTGCGGCTTGAAGCTTGCAGCCTGCCGCTAATTTTTGAACGAGGTTTGCATTGAACAACGAATCGATCGTCTACGGGTGCATCAAGCATCTGCCGTTCGGTGACCGTCAGCAGCGCCAGGCCAGCTGCTTCCACAACCGGCGTGCGATCCGCGCCCTGCCGGAGTCGGATCAATGGCCGTTTCTGAGCCAGGACATGTTCGCGATCTCCGGCGACCAGGCGTCCGGCGGCAGCTATCAGACCCAGGTGATCCACTTCGGCATGTCCTACCGGGCGGTGGAGTACGAGTGGGAACATTGGATCGCCAAGTTCGAGCGTCTGCTCAAACAGATGTACTGGGTGGGGGCGGTGGTGCACCTGGAGACCGATTTCGCCGGCTTCCACACCTTTATGTGGGACAGCGCCGACGACTACCATGAGCCCTCCGACGACCCCCTGCGGGTCCGCTGCGAATGGTCCCGAGAAGGCACTATGGTTTGAGTTACAAGCGGCAGGCTCGCCGTGCGGGCGGAAGAACCGTGCCGTGCGCCGCGATGCAGGATTCAGGATGCAGGATGCAGCGCGGATTGATGTCTCGAAGTGCTGACGGGCTTGCACTCCGCGACCGTGCGTATCGGCAACCAACGATATGCGAATTCGCAAATTCGAACCGCACGCACCAAGTCCCGCTCCTGTATCCTGCATCCTGCATCGGGTGGCGCAAGCCACCCTCGGCATAACAGTCGGCACGGCGCTTTCAACCTTCAACTTTTACGGTGTTCAACCCATGCCTCTCATCGTTCCTTGGCACGACATCGACGCCGCCACCCTGGATAACCTGATCGAGGAGTTCGTCACCCGCGACGGCACCGATTACGGTGAGCAGGAAATCGGCACCGGCACCAAGGTGGGGCAGGTGCGCGAGCAATTGCGGCGCGGCCAGGCTTCGGTGGTGTTCGACGACGCCACCGAAACCATCTCTATTTTCACCCGCGAGCAGCTCAACGAGTTGGATCGCTAGCCTGGCTTCGTTGTCGGATTACGCTGCGCTAATCCGACCTACTCGGGGGCGTAGGTCGGATTAGGCAAAGCCGTAATCCGACACATCATGGCCGCCAATCCGGTTGTTTTTTGCGTTTTCGGAGGATAAAGCGTTCCGGGGCCAGCGCGGCGATCAGGGCGCGGTCCGCCGGCGGCGGCCGTTGGCTGAGCTGGTCGGCGAGCAGGTCGGCGCACAGCGGGGTGCCGGTGATGCCCCGGCTGCCGTGGGCGATGTTCAGGTAGAGGCCGGGCAGGGCGGTGTGCGGGTTGGCCGTGGCGTCCGGCAGCGGCCCCACAAGGGGCAGGAAATCCAGGCTTTGGCAGCGCAGGGCCACGCGCCGGTCCACCACCTCGATGGCGTCGCCACCGAGCTCTTCCCAGTGTTCCGGCAGGTAGCGGCGCAGCTGCGCCAGGTTGGCGTGGTCGTCGCTGTCGCGGGGTGCGGTGCCCGGGTCATGCAGATCGAAGGTGGCGCCCACGCAGTGCAGGTCGTCCAGGGGCGGCGTCAGGTAGCCGCCGTGGCATTGCGCCTGTTGCCAGGCGGCGCTGGCGGCGGTGGGGCGGCAGTAGCTGACCTGGCCCCGGATGGTTTTCAGCGGCAGCCAGTGCAGCCCGGCCAGATCGCGGGCGGCGCCGGCGGTGGCCAGAATCAGGGCATCCGCCTCCAGGGTGTCGTTGTCGCTCAAGCGTACCCGTACCGGTTGCTCGTGAGTGGCGGGTTGGAAGTCGCTCACGGCGGCCGCCCGCAGCTCGATGGCCGGGTGGTCCAGCAGCCGCCGACACCAGTCCGGCGGCGACAGATAGCCGCCGCCCACCAGTTCCATGGCATGCTCTCCCAGTGGTTTCAGCAGTTCTTGCGGCCAGGCGCCGCTGTCGCGGGCGGCGCGGATCTTGTCGGCCTGTTTGTCGTCGACGAAATGCTGCGGCACGCCGTTGAGGCGGCCCTGGTCCGGCCCGGGGAACCGGTGTCGGCGCAGCCAGCGCAGGGCGTGCACATAGCTGAGCTGATAGAAGCGGTTCTGTTCGGTGAGGTGGGCACTGGGCGTGCTGTAGACCACCCCGGCGCGGTTGCCGGAGGCGCCGGCGGCGACGCCGGCCGGGTCCAGCACGGTGACCCGCCAGCCCCGCTCCGCCAGGGCGCGGGCGGTGGTGGCCCCGGCCAGGCCGGCGCCGGCGACCAGCACCCGGCCGCGCCGCGTGCGGGCGGCCCGCCAGGGCGCGTCACCGAAGTGGCCGGCCAGCATGTGCCGTTTGCCGCCGAAGCCGTCGCGTCGCCGCATGGCGAAGCCCGCGTCGATCAGGCCCCGGCGCACGAAGCCGGCGGCGGTGAAGGTGGCCAGGGTGGCGCCGGGGCGGCTGTGGGCAGCGAGGGCCTCGAACAGGCCCTGGCGCCACATGTCCGGGTTGCGGGCGGGGGCGAAGCCGTCCAGGAACCAGGCGTCCACGTCGGCCGGGCATTGGCGCCACAGGGCTTCCGCGTCGCCGAGCATCAGCGTCAGGGTAATGTTGTCCGCCAGTTGCAGCCGGTGATAGCCGGGGCTGGCCGGCGGATACTGCTCCAGCAGCGCCCGGGCGGGCGCACCCAGTTCGGGCCAGTGGGCGAGGGCGCGGGCCAGGTCTTCGTGCGCTAAGGGGTGCTTCTCTACCGACCATAATTCCAGGCCGGCGGTGGCCGGCGCCAGCGCCTGAAACCGCTGCGCGGCCAGCAGCATATTGAGCCCGGTGCCGAAGCCGGTCTCGCCGATCACGAAGCGGTCGCCGTCGCCCAGCGCGGCGAAGCGCGGGCCCAACTCGTTGCCGTCCAGAAAGACGTACACGCTTTCGGCGCGGCCGTCGTGGCGGGAGAAATAGGGGTCGTCGAAGTCGGTGGCCACCGGGGTGTGCGCCTGCCACTGCAGACGCGCCGGGGTGAGCGGCGCGAAATCCGCACCGGCGGCGCGGGACGGTCCGTTGGACATGGTTGGGCGGGCTCCTCACACTATTCGGCGGCGCGGCCGCGATTCAGGGTGCAGGATACAGGATGCAGGCGCGAAGATCGGTTCACGTAACCTGCCGCTAGGTGCGCCGCGCTGGCTTCTTGCTTGCAACTTGCAACTCGCGGTGCGCGGGCACGGCCTGACCGCCAGCACGGCTCTTCCCGCGCCTGAATCCTGCATCCTGGACCGGCGGCGTCAGTCGCCCTCCTGGAGGGCGCGGAATTCCGCCAGGGCGCGCTTGCTCATGCGCAGCAGTTCGGTGGCGTTGCGCTCCCGGGAAGCGGATTCGACGCGCACGAAATGGTGGTCGTCCACGGTCAGCAGCAGTACTTCATAAAGCGGCCGGTGGCCGGGCTGGTTGATCAGGTACCGGGCGCTGGCGGTGAGGCGGCCTTCCAGGTCGAAAAGCCGCTCGCTGATGAAACGGATCGACTGATTATCGCTGTTGTAGACCTGGTGGATGCGTTGCTGGCGCAGCTGGCCATAGTGTCCCGAGACGATGCGTTGCTGGTCCAGGTCGCGCCAGCCCCCCGGCAGCCCGTAGACGGTGACGGTGAGGCGGGTGTCCGGGTCGCCGAACAGCCATTGCCGCCAGCCGGCCTGGTCATTGCTGATCTCGCCGTTGCTGTCCAGGCCGGCGAGCCCCGGTGGGGCGTGAAACCGATCCAGTGCCAGCGGTGGCCGCGCCACTTGCCGGGGCAGGGTGTCGCCATCGCTGCCCTGCAGGGTGCGGATGCTGTTTTGCGGTGCCGGGCCGGCGCAGGCGGTCAAACCGATCAGGGCGGCGGCCAGCAGGGCGAACAGGGTACGGCGAAAGCGCATGATTGGAACCCGTTACGGACAGGCCTTCTTTTTACAGGAAGCGGCCCCCGACCGTCACGTGACGGTGGCGTCAGTATTGCCAAATTTGTCCTGTAATGCGGCGGGGGCCGTGCTAATTTTCGGGAATCTATCCGCGCCGATCCAATGCGTGCCGGCGGGCCAAGGGGGCGATGGTGGCACAACGAAAACAATATCCGGCCATTCTGTTGTTATTGGGCCTGGTGACCGTGCCGTTTCTGGTGGTCGCGGTGTTGTTGCTGCAATACCGCGTGGCCGTGCACGAAGGCTATCAGCGCATGCTTGACGACGTCCGCGTATTCCGCATCGGCCTGGCGGTGACCGCGCCCCTGGAAGAGGTGCGCGACCTGACGCCGGCGCGAGTGCACCTGCAAGTGCCCGATCTGGAGTCGCGCTTTCGCCAGGCGCAGCGTAATACCGAGGCGCGGCTGGATGACTTCGTGCAGGCGGTGTCCGGCAGCGCCATTCCCAGCCTGCTCGATCAGGCGGTGGCGTTGCGCCGTGAATGGCGCGACCTGAACCCCACCACCGGGCTTGCCGGGCGGGACGTGTCCGGATCGTTCGATAATGTCGAGCAGATCATCGGGCGGCTGTACAACACCCTGGCGGCGGTGCTCTATATGGGCGACATCGCCGTGCCCACCCGGCCCAGCCCCAATGAAGCCCTGTCGTTGCCGTTGAACGGGCTGCGCCAGCTCAGTCATGACCTGGGAATGATCCGCGCCATCGCGGTCTATACCAGCCTCAGCGGCGGTTATTTGAGCACCGTCGACCGTCGCCAACTGGAGCGCGCCCGGCGCCGTCTGGAAGAACTGATTCCCCAGGTGGAAGGGCAGATTCAGGCGCTGGCCTCGCGCACCGACGTGGCGCGGCTGCGCCAGCAATGGCGGACCACCCAGGCCGAACTGCAAAGCTACCTGCAATGGTCGCGGCAGGCTTTGCTGTCGCCGGCCCGTATCACCGTCACCTGGCAGGAGGCCCTGGAGGAAGGCGGCGCCCGTCAGCAACGGTTGCGCGACCTGGCGGAAGAGATCACCGGCGTCGCCGTGATGCTGGTGGAACAGGGTCGCGGCAAAAGCCTGCGCGACAGCGGGCTGATGATGGCCGGCCTGATGCTGCTGTATCTGTTGGTGCTGGTGCTCAGCCTGGTGTTTTTCCACTTCGCCAGCCGTGCCATTCGCGGTCGCGCGGAGGTGCGCGCCAAAAGCCAGTTCCTGGCGCGCATGAGCCACGAGATCCGCACTCCGCTGAACGGTGTGCTGGGGTTGGCGGAACTGCTGCGCGAAACCAACCCGTCGCCCCGCCAGCAGGAATACATCGGGCTGATCGAAAACGCCGGGCGCACCCTGAATACCCTGGTCAACGACGTGCTGGATTACGCCAAGCTGGAAGCCGGCAAGCTGGAACTGGAGCAGTCACCGTTTGACCCGGCGGCGTTGCTGATCGATTGCGCCCATATGTTCAGCTTGCCGGCCAGCGACAACGGCGATCTGGTGCTGGTGGACGCGCACGCCGATCTGCCGGCGCAACTGCGCGGCGACGCGCCCCGGCTGCGCCAGGTGCTCACCAATTTGCTCTCCAACGCGATTAAGTTTACTCGCCACGGTTGGATTCGGGTCGGCGCCCGCTGCCTGGAGCAGCGCGACGGCCGGGCGATGATCGAGTTCACCGTCAGTGACAGCGGCATCGGCATGACCCGCGACGAGCAGCGCCGGCTTTTCCAGAACTTCAGCCAGGCCTCGGCCTCGGTGGCGCAGCGCTTCGGCGGCACCGGGTTGGGGCTGTCGATCAGCCAGGAGCTGGTGCGCCTGATGGGCGGCGAGATTGATCTGCGCAGCGCCCCGGAGCAGGGCGCCACCTTCCGTTTCGTGATCCCGTTGCCGGTGCTGGAAAAAGCGGTGCCGATGCCCGAATGGACCTCGGTGCCGGCGCTGGTCTGGGACCCGGTGGGCAACCTGGGCGAACTGCTGCGGCATGACCCGCGCTTTTCCCGGGTGCGGGTGATGGGCGATCTGGCGGCGGTGCGGCGGGCGCTGAGCGACGACGACAGCGGCCATCTGCTGGTCAACGGTATCAGCGACGGGGTGCTGCTGGACCAGGGGCTGCGCCCGGCCCGCGAGCGCCACGCCGGGCTGCGGCCGGTGTTGCTGTGCGGCATGCGCGAAAGCGGCGAAGTGGTGATGCGCGACGACATTACCCTGGTGCGCCGCGCGGTGCTCACGGTGGCGGAACTGCAACAATTGATCAGCGACAGCGGCCCGGGCCAGGTGCCGTTATTGTCCGAGCGCGAACCGGTGGACACCCAGGGCGGCTTGCATGTGCTGGTGGCGGAGGACAACCCGGTCAACCAGATGGTTACCCGGGGCTATCTGGAACGTCTCGGCGTGCCCGGCCCGGTGCTCAGCGACGACGGCCGCAAAGCCCTGCAGGCCTTCGCCGCCGGCGAAGGTCGCTACCGGCTGGTGCTGATGGACCTGGACATGCCCGAAATGGACGGCTTCGAGAGCGCCGCGCGCATGCGCCAACTGGAACAGGAAAAAGGCTGGCCCCCGGCGGTGATCCTGGCGCTCAGCGCCCATGTACTGCCCGAATACGCCGGCCGCATCCGTGAGGCCGGCATGGACGGACAACTGATTAAGCCGCTGACGCTCAGCGCCATGCAGGCGGCGTTGCACCAATACCTAACTGGGTAGCTGCAAGCTGCAAGCAGGCCCTGCTGGGGGGCGGGGCCGAGGGGTGCTTTCGCCGCCCGATGCAGGATTCAGGATACAGCGCGGATTCAAGCCGCGGGAGCCGGGGGGGGCTGTACTTCGCGCCCTTGCACTTTCGCAAACGGATTGGTGAGAGCACACCAAACTATCCGGTTACCCCAGGTCTTCCCCTGCATCCTGTATCCTTAATCGCGGCTAATTGCACGGCTCTTCTCGCAGCACGGCCTGCTTGCCGCGTGAAGCCCGCAGCTAGGCGCGCAAGCGCCCCATCCGCAGGCGGCGCCAGCCGATCAGGCCGGCCACTTTGAGCAGGGAGGTGAGGCCGCCGGCGTCTTCCATGGGGGCTTTGCCGCGGGCGATGCGGCCGAGCTGCAGGGTGTACCAGGACACTTCCATCATCGCGGCGTTGTCCACCGCGCGGATGCCGGTGCGGATCGGCGCCACCGCGCTGACCGCGTCTTCGCCGGCCAGCAGGCGGTTGCTGAACGCCGGGTCCAGCACCAGCGGCCGGGCCAGACCGATCACGTCGGTGGCGCCGTCTTCCAGGGCCGAGGTCATTCCCTCGCGGCTGCGGAAGCCGCCGGTCACCATCAGCGGCACCTTGACCCGCGCGCGCACCTGTTCCGCGTAGCTCAGGAAGTAGGCCTCGCGGCGGCGGGTGGATTCGCGCTGGCCCTGGCCGGCCATGCGCGGCGCTTCGTAGGTGCCGCCGGAAATCTCGATCAAATCCATGCCGCGGGCGTCCAGTGCTTCCACCACCGCCAGGGATTCATCCTCGGTGAAGCCGCCTTTCTGGAAGTCCGCCGAGTTCAGTTTGATCGACACCGGAAAGTCATCGCCCACCCGGCGGCGGATCTCGTCGTAGACCTCCAGCACGAAGCGGCGCCGGTTCTCGGCGCTGCCGCCGTAGGCGTCCTCGCGGCGGTTATGGCGCGGTGACAGAAACTGGCTGACCAGGTAACCGTGGGCGCCGTGGATCTGCACGCCGGAGAACCCCGCTTCCTTGGCCAGCGCGGCGGTCTCGCCGAAACGGCGCACCAGCGCTTCGATTTCCGCCACGGTGAGCGCGCGCGGCACATGGAAAAAACGCTTCAGGTTGGGGTCGGAGAACGGCACCGCCGAAGGCGATACCGTCTCGCGGTTCAGCGCCGCCGGCGCCTGCTTGCCCGGATGGTTGATCTGCATCCACAGGTGGGTGCCGTTCTCCCGGCCGGCGCGGGCCCAGGCCTTGAGCCGGTCCATGTCGCGGCGGTCTTCCAGCACCACATTGCAGGGCTCGCCCAGGGCGCGCCGGTCAATCATCACGTTGCCCGTCACCGACAGGCCGGTGCCGCCCCGGGCCCAGGCCCGGTACAGGCGGGTCAGCTTGGCGGTGACCCGGTTATCGGTGCTGCCCAGCGTCTCGCTCATGGCGGATTTGCCCAGGCGGTTCTTCAGCGTCGCGCCGCAGGGCAGCTCAAGGGGTTGGTCCAGCGTCACGGTCATGGGGTTTCCTTACATCGGGCAATGGGAATGTGCACATAGTGCCTGCTTCCCCGGTGAATGCCGTGTCCATACGGGCCAATCTTATCCTCAAGGTTGTCCCTCCAGCGGGGGGGCGGGTCTGTGTTAGGCCCTTCCGGGGGTGGTTCCCGAGGCCCCGGGCCACGGAGTGCCAGGGCATGAGGCTATCGACTCTTGTGGCGGGGGGCCGGCGTCGGGATAATCCGCGCCATGCTGGAAACCTATCTGAATGAACTGGAGGCGGCGCTGCCGTCGCTGCTCGGCGAGGGCGGCGCGGCGGTGGCGGCGCTGACCCGCCATCG
Organism: Alcanivorax sp.; assembly: GCA_036276955.1. Lineage (GTDB taxonomy): Bacteria > Pseudomonadota > Gammaproteobacteria > Pseudomonadales > Alcanivoracaceae > Alloalcanivorax. The sequence goes on from DASUNW010000053.1 coordinate 21,051, forward strand.
TTTGCTGGACAAGCCCCACGGTGATTTGCCGCGCTGGCACGCGGCGCTGACCGCGCTGCCGCCGGGGCCGGCGCCCTGCCGGCTGGACCGGGACCGGATCACCGTCGGTGAGCCGGGGGCGGTGGACCCTGATGCCCTGGACGCGGCGTTGCGCGGCCTGATGCCGTGGCGTAAGGGGCCGTTTGAATTCTTTGGCGAGCACATTGATACGGAGTGGCGTTCCGACTGGAAGTGGCGGCGGGTGGCGCCGCATCTGTCCGACCTGCGCGGTCGGCGGGTACTGGATGTGGGCTGCGGCAGCGGCTACCACGGCTGGCGGATGGCGGGCGCCGGCGCCGCTCAGGTGCTGGGCATCGACCCGACGGTGCTGTTCTTGATGCAGTATCTGGCGGTGAAGCGGTTCACGCCGGAGGCGCCGTTCTGGTTCGCGCCGCTGCGTATGGAGGAGTTGCCCGCCGGGCTGGCGGCGTTCGATACGGTGTTTTCCATGGGCGTGTTGTACCACCGCCGTTCGCCGCTGGATCATCTGCTGGAACTGCGTGACGCCTTGCGCCCGGGGGGCGAGCTGGTGCTGGAGACGCTGGTGGTGGACGGCGACGAGCGCGCCGTGCTGATGCCGGAAGGGCGCTACGCGGCGATGCGCAATGTGTTCTTTTTGCCCAGCACCGAACATCTGGCGATCTGGCTGCGCCGTTGCGGTTTCGACCGGGTGCGTTGCGTGGACGAATGCGTGACCACCGTGGAGGAACAACGCCGCACCGATTGGATGCGGTTTCAGTCGCTGCCGGACTTTCTGGATGCGGATGATCCGACCCGCAGCCGGGAAGGTTACCCGGCGCCGCGCCGGGCGGTGATGGTCGCGCGCAAGCCGTAGGTCGGGTTAGGCCGAAGGTCGTAACCCGACATCCACGCCGTTCAATGCGGAATCAGAGACGCTTCCAGCAATTGATCAATGAGCAGCATGCGGGTGCGTTCATCCAGCCGCTGCAGGGCGGGGGACAGGGTGCTGACCAAGGCGGTGTCGTCATCGCGCAACTGGTCGACCAAGTCCTTGAGTTGCTGTGGCGAGGCGGCATGTCCGTTGGCGCGGTCGTCCCGCCGGCGCTGGGGTGGGCCGTTGACGGCCATGCCGTCGATGTTGTCAGGGCTGCCGGCACTGGCGTCGGTGCCGGCCACCGGGGCGTCCAGGCTGTCGTCAAGGGCGCGGCGTGACAGTGCCGGGCCGTCGCCGTGGTCGTTGCCGGCGGCCAGCAGGCAGAGCGTGTCCATGAGCAGTTCGCGCACGTTTTCGCGGGCCTGTTCCTCGGTTTGTTCCGGCGTCGAACCCGCCACGTGCACGGCCATGGCGGTGTCCAGTTGCACGGTGAATTCGTCCAGGGTGAAGCGGGTTTTGTGAAACCATTGCTCCAGCCGCCGCGCCAGGCAGGCGGCGCCGGCGGCGCGGGTGCCGGGCAGGCAGAGCACCAGATAACCGCGTTGCCAGGCGATCAGGGCGTCTTCCATGCGGGTGCGTTGTTGCACCGCCTGGCCGAGCTGCTTTTGCAGCCGTTGCAGGCGGTCGCCGCCCAATTGTTTGCTCAGGGACGCCACGTCCTTAAGCTGGATCGCCAGTAGCGAGAGCGGTAATCGGTAGCGCTGGCAAAGAGACAGCAATTGCGCCAGCGGAGTGAGGCTATGGCTTTGAGCGCGAATCGAGGGAGTCCCGGCAGTCATTCAAATATCCCGTGTCGAGTTTATTATTAAGCTCCTGCAGGTACACGGGCTGTCCTTAGCACTTGTGGGAAGCCGGTTGATCGGCTGTCGCAATAAGATAGTAATTGTTTTGCTGCGCATTACTTCCGGTTCGTACCAATGGTTACAGTAATGCCGAAAGTGGTTACAAAACGAAGTCGGGCTAACAGACAGAGGGGACATCAATGACCGCCATTTTGCTCTCCGCCGTGCTCAGCGCGGCGATCACGCTGACCGTGGTGGCGTTGTGGGGACAGCTTTATTTTCTGCCGCGCCTGCGCCGCAACGTCCGCGACGACATCGACGAGGAAGCCCGCAAGGCCGCCGACCTGATCGCGGAGAGTGTGGAGGAGGCGGTTAAACGGGGCATTAACGAGGGCGTGCGCAATTTGCCGACGCGGGAAATGCTGGAAGAAACCAGCCGCAGCCTGGCGCGCTCCAGCACCGAAATCGTCGGCGAACGCATCGGCCGCTTTTTCGGAAAGAAGGACTAAGCTACCAGCGGCAAGCTGGCCGTGCGGGCGGCCAGGCCATGCCATGAGCCGCGATGCAGGATTCAGGATACAGGGGTGGGTTTGGAGCGGGCGGCACAGGCCGCCCTCGGCCAGCTTGCCGCTTGTAGCTTGCAGCTAGCTTTTGGGGCGGTGGAGCAGCCGGCCAAGAATCAGCGCGAGCCCCAGGCTGATCATCGCCAGTGACAGGTAATCGTGGGAAAGGGCGGTCCAGGTGGTGTGCCACTGGCCCAGGGCGCGCAGCAGGGAAATCAGAATCAGGGTGATGCCGACCACCAGGAAGGCCAGGTCCAGGCGGCGGCCGTGGCGTATTTCCCGGCGCAGGCCGCGCACCTCTTCGAGGATGTCTTCCTGCAGCAGTTGCTGGCGGGCCACTTGCGCGGCCAGTTCGCCCAGGTGGTCGGGGATGCCGGCCAGCTTTTCCAGCCACACCGGGTCTTCGCGGCGCAGCAGCGAGAGCAGCTCGCGAAGACGCACGTGGTCGTCCAGCCAATTGCGCACCAGCGGCCAAAGACTGAATTCGCTGATGGTGGCCTGCAGGCGTTCCAGGGTCTCGTCCGGACCGGTGATGCGCAGGGTCTGTTCGGCATCGCCGCTGTTGGGGGCCAGCAGCCAGTGCAGCATGGCGCCGAGAGGGCCGCGAATGCGTATGTCGACCGGGCCTTCGTACTCACTGAGCAGTTCCACCCCGTCCTCATAGAGGAGCACGTAGAGTACCCACATGGGGCTTTCGCCGCGCAGGCGCACCACCGTGCCGTCCAATGCCGCCAGTTGCTCGCGGCCGCGTTCGTCGCCGGTGAGCGCCTGGTTGAGCAGGGTTTCCAGGGCGCCGTACATCAGCAGCCCGGTCAGCGACGAGGGGGAGGACATGGGTATACGAAATCCTTCTGTCTCAAGGCGTTGAGCTGTTCGGAAGTATGGAGTATTTGCCGTCGGGTTGCCAAAAATTACGTTATTGTGCTTATTTCGCGCGGGCTGGCTGCCTATACTAGGTTCTTTCATAATTACATAACATTGGCTGTTGTGACTCGGGTCGACGCTCGCGGGAACTGTTCGTCATCACTTTAGACGGCTAGTCTAGCCTTTTCCCTGGGAGGGGAGTCTCTGCCCACATGCTGGATTCGATTTTTTCCCATCCGGATTTCTGGAAATACTTCAGTATCCCTTTCATAGCCGGTGTGGTGGGTTGGACCACCAACTGGATGGCCGTGCAGATGACCTTCTATCCGTTGGAGTTCATCGGCATCCGACCGTTCTTCGGCTGGCAGGGCATTATTCCGTCCAAAGTCGAGAAGATGGCCGCCATCGTGGTGGACAAGACCCTGCAGAAGCTGGGCAGTCTGGATGAGTTTTTCCGCGAGATGGAGCCGGAGAAAATCGCCGCTCACCTCACCAAGAGCATCCAGGGCCGCATCGAAGAATACGTCGACGAAGTAATGACCGAGCGCAACGCGGTGCTCTGGGAAAACCTGCCCCTGGCCGTGCGCCGGCGGGTTTATGCCCGCGCCCGACGCGCGATTCCGGCGGTGATGGATAACGTGGTCGACGATATCAGCCGCAACCTGGAAAACCTGGTGGATATGAAGCACATGATTGTCGAGCGCATGCGCTCGGACAAGGCGCTCATGGTGCAGTTATTCCAGGAAGTGGGCGAGCCGGAATTCCGCTTCGTCACCAACTCCGGTTTCTATTTCGGCTTTCTGTTCGGTCTCATCCAGGTGCCGATATTCATCTTCTTACCCAGCAACTGGGTGCTGCCGCTGTTCGGTTTTATCGTCGGCATCGCCACCAACTGGCTGGCCTTGAACGTGATCTTCCGGCCGCTCAATCCGGTGCGGGTGGGGCCTTTCCGTTTGCAGGGGCTGTTTCTCAAGCGCCAGAAGGACGTGGCGGAATCGTTCGCCCGGCTGACCACCGAAGAGCTGGTCACGCTGCGCAACATCATGCACCAGGTGATCAACGGCCCCCGTGGCGACCGCACCAAGGCGTTGATCAAACGCCACCTTAAGCCGTTGCTCAACGGCGGCATGGTGCGCACCGCCGCGCAGTTGACCGTGGGCCCGGGCGGCTACGCCGACCTTAAGCGGGCGGTGGAGGAAAAAGCCGTGGACCTGGCGGTGGAGCCGTTCGATGACGACAACTTCAACCGCGAGCGCAGCAGCATTATCGAGCGGCTGATGCGTGAGCGCATGCAGGCGCTCAGCTCGGAGGATTTCCAGGACCTGCTGCGGCCGGCCTTCCAGGAGGACGAGTGGATTCTGATCCTGGTGGGCGGCTTCCTGGGCGCCATGGCCGGCCTGGCCCAGCTGATCTTCGTGTTCGGGCTCTGAACCATGGACCACGCCGCCCTCGCCACCGCCGACCTGATCCCGCTGCTGGTGGGCTGCGCGCTGCTGTCGTCGCTGATCACCCTGGCGGTGATCGGCGTGCTGGTGAAGGTCTGGCTGGGGCCGCGCCTGGAGCGCCACATCGACGAGCGCTTTGAAGCCGGCGCCGACCGCCTGACCCAGCGCTTCGTGGCGGTGCTCACCGGCAAATCCCGCGAGGTGATCCGTGACCGCGCCCGCGACCTGGCGCGCTTCGTGGGCGGCCGCCGCGGCCGCGACGCGGACGACGAGATCGACCCCTGAGCCCCGGCCCCACCGGGCGGATGGGGCGCCCCTTGTTCGACAATCAATTGGTTTCGCCTGTCATTTTTGGCCTATACTCCCCTGGCGTTGATGGAGTAGAGGATCATGGCCGACCACGACAGACCGTCCGATCAGGACCCGTTAATCGACGGCGATGCCGTCTCCGAGAACCAATCCGGAACCCCCGTGGATGAGCGCGGTCACCCGCTGCGTGCGCTCAGCGGTGCGTCCCGCGATCTGCGCAAGTACACCCATCAGATCTGGCTGGCCGGGCTGGGCGCCTTCGCCCGCGCCGAGGAAGAGGGCAACGGCTTTTTCGATGCCCTGGTGGAGGCCGGCCGTGAAGTGGAACGCCGCGCCAAGGACAAAGCGCCCCGGGTCGGAGAAATCAAAGAGCGGGTGCGCCACCACACCGGCGAGACCATGGACCGCATGGAAAAGGCCTTCGA
>DASUNW010000054.1:0-35448 GCA_036276955.1 Alcanivorax sp.
GGGCGGCGCGGCTGTATGTGGCGGCCTGGTGCGTGTTCCTGGTGCTGATCTTCGTGTTCGTGCTCGGCAACCTGGACTGGCTGCCCTACGCCTCGGTGATCAGCATGCTGCCCCATCTCGGCGCCCTGTGGGTGGTGATGATGCTGTCCCTGGCGCTGGGCGATCGGATCCGCTTCCTGGAGCGCGAGCGTAACCAGCTGTTCCTGGAAGCGCGTGAGAACCTGGAGCGTCACGTGGAAGAGATCGAGCAGATGAACCGGGACAAGTCCACTTTTTTGCAGTACGTCAGCCATGAGCTGAACACCCCGATCAACTGGATCGGCGCCGCCAATTCCCTGGACGACGGGGAAACCGACGCCGAGCAGCGCGACGTTTGGGCGCTGGTGCGCAAGGGGCAGCAGCGGCTGATGGGCATGGTCAGCACCTCGTTACGCTACTTCGACCTGGCCGACCGCAGTACCCCGCCGCTGGTGGGCCGCTGCCGGCCCCTATGGATGCTGGACGCCTTGCTGGCGACCCGGGCGCGGGCGTTGGACGGCTCGGCGCTGAAGGTGGTGAACCGCATCTCGCCGAATCTGTATGTACGCGCCAACGAGACCGAGTTGCAGGAAGTGCTGGCGATGGCGTTGGATAACGCCATTCGTTTCAGCCCGCAGGGCGGTGAGATTACCGTTACCAGCGAGGTGCTGGTGGGTGAGGCGGAGATCCGCATGCGCGATCGCGGCCGGGGCGCCGGCACCGACCAGTTGGAGAGCCTGTTCGAGCCGTTCTTCGTGATGGGGTCGCGCCACCACGAGGAAGGCTACGGCCTATCGCTGGCCATGGCGCGGGTGATGATCGAGCAGGCCGGCGGGCGGATCTGGGCCGAGAGCGGCGGCATCGGTCGAGGTTTTACGCTGATCATCCGGCTGCCGTTGGCTTGAGGGCGGCTAGCGCTGGCCGATACAGGATGCAGGATGCAGGATACAGGCGCGTGGCCGGCTCAGTGCGTGTTTGGAGGTCGGAGCCTCGCGCTGAAGGGGTGAAGCGCGGGCACGGCGTTTCGGAATTTCACGGCGCCGTTCGCGCTGTATCCTGCATCCTGAATCCTGTATCGCGGCCCAAGGCCGCTAACGGTCGCACTTCTCAGGCAGCGTGATGGCCGCGCCGTGGTGCTTCTCGAGCAAACGCAGGAAATCCCGCGCCACGCCGCGTCCGCGCGTGGCCGGGTGGACCACCATCCACGCCAGGGCGTCGCCATCGAGCAGCGCCACCGCCACCGGCGCGCCGTTGAAATGGGCGGCCGCGACTGGGCGTCCCGCGTCCAGGGCGCGGCCCAATTCGGCGGCGTAGTCCGGGTCGTCGCGCAGCACTTTACTGAATCGCTGCGCCAGTTCCGCGTTGGGGGAATGAAATTCAAGGCTGATCGGCATACTGTCTCCGCTAACCGGTAAATGGCCGCCGCGCTGGTGAGGGGGCGCCGAGGGCCGTATAATACGGGGTTCCGTTTTCTGGAGGTACCGATGAGCGAACGCCGCGCCACCGTGGAGCGAAACACCCTGGAGACACAGATTCGCGTCAGCGTGAATCTTGATGGCACCGGAGTGAGCAAGCTGGATACCGGCCTGCCGTTCCTGGAACACATGCTCGACCAGGTGGCCCGCCACGGTCTGATCGACCTGGAGATCGAGGCCAAGGGCGACTTGCACATCGATGCCCACCACACGGTGGAGGATATCGGTATCACCCTGGGCCAGGCCCTGGCCCGTGCCTGGGGCGACAAGAAGGGCGTGCGCCGCTACGGCCACGCCTATGTGCCCCTGGACGAGGCCCTGTCGCGGGTGGTGATCGACCTGTCCGGTCGTCCCGGCCTGGAAATGCGCGTGGATTTCACCCGCGGCATGATCGGCGGGTTCGACGTGGACCTGTTCTATGAGTTCTTCCAGGGGCTGGTCAACCACGCCATGATCACCGTGCATATCGACAACCTGCGCGGCAAGAACGCCCACCACCAGGCCGAGACCGTGTTCAAGGCGTTCGGGCGCACCCTGCGCATGGCGGTGGAGCCGGATCCGCGCATGGACGGCGTGACCCCGAGCACCAAGGGCACGCTCACCGAAACCCCGTAAACAACGCGAGGCGCCCCATGAGCGAAACCGTGGCCGTAGTCGACTACGGCATGGGCAATCTCCATTCCGCCGGCAAAGCGCTGGAAAAGATGGCCGCCGACGGCCAGCGCATCGTGATCACCGGAGACCCGGATCAGGTGCGCGCCGCTGACCGGGTGGTGTTTCCCGGCGTCGGCGCGATCCGCGACTGCATCAAGGTGATCACCGAAACCGGTCTTGACCGGGCGATTCTCGACGCCATCGACGCCTACAAGCCGGTGCTCGGCATCTGCGTGGGCATGCAGGCGATGATGGACTTCAGCGAGGAGAACGACGGCATTGATTGCCTGGGTGTGTTCTCCGGCCGGGTGCGGTTTTTCGGCGCGCCCATGGGCGAGACCGGACGCCCGCTGAAAGTGCCGCACATGGGCTGGAACCAGGTGCAGCAGGTCAACGAGCATCCGCTTTGGGCCGGCATCGAGGACAATAGCCGGTTCTACTTCGTGCACAGCTACTGCGCCACCGGGGTGCCCGACGAGCAGATAGCCGGCCGCTGTGAGTACGGTCTGGCGTTCGCCGCCGCCGTCGCCAAGCGCAATGTGTTCGCGGTGCAGTTCCATCCAGAGAAAAGCGCCGACGCCGGCCTTAAGCTGCTGGAAAACTTCCTGCGCTGGCAGCCCTGAGCGCCGCGCCCCCTTATTCAAGCCTGTAAACAAGCGAGATCGTCATGGAACTGATTCCCGCCATCGATTTGAAAGACGGCCACTGCGTGCGCCTCAAGCAGGGCCGCATGGACGACGACACGGTGTTTTCCGAGGACCCGGTGGCGGTGGCCGACCATTGGGTGAAGCAGGGCGCCCGTCGCCTGCACCTGGTGGACCTGAACGGCGCCTTCGCCGGTGAGCCGGTGAACGGCGAGATCGTCAACGCCATCGCCCGCGCTCATCCGGGCCTGCCGATTCAAATCGGCGGCGGCATCCGCAGCGCCGAGACTATCCAGGCCTACCTGGACGCCGGCGTTCAGTGGGTGATCATCGGCACCAAGGCGGTGAAAGAGCCGCAGTTCGTGCGCGATATGTGCAAGCGGTTCCCCGGCCACGTGATCGTCGGTCTGGACGCCAAGGACGGTAAAGTGGCCACCGACGGCTGGGCCCAGGTCACCGACATCGACGTGGTGGACTTGGCGCGCCAGTTCGAGCACGACGGCGTGGTGGCCATCGTCTACACCGACATCAGCCGTGACGGCATGCTCCAGGGCGTTAACGTGGAAGCCACCGAGCGGCTGGCCGAGGCGATCAGCATTCCGGTGATCGCCTCCGGCGGCATCACTGACATGGAAGACGTGCGCCGGCTGTGCGAGGCGCGCACCGTGGGCATCACCGGCGCCATCACCGGCCGCGCGATCTACGAGGGCACCCTGGATTTCGCCCAGGGCCAGGCCCTGGCCGACGAGCTGCAATCCCGTGGGCCGGCCATGTCCGGCACCACCGGTAGCGGGGCGCGTAAATGAGCGGAGGCATGACGTGACACTAGCGAAGCGAATTATTCCTTGTCTGGACGTGGACGACGGCCGGGTGGTCAAGGGCGTGCGGTTCGTGGATATCCGCGACGCCGGCGATCCGGTGGAGGTGGCGCGCCGCTATAACGAGGCCGGCGCCGACGAAATCACCTTCCTGGATATCACCGCCAGCCATGAAGGCCGCGACACCACCCTGGAAATGGTCGAGCGCATGGCCAGCCAGGTGTTTATCCCGCTCACCGTGGGTGGCGGCGTGCGCACCCTTCAGGATATTCGCAACCTGCTCAACGCCGGCGCCGACAAGGTGGGCATCAATTCGGCGGCGGTGAAGGACCCGGAGTTCGTCCGCGAGGCGGCCCAGCGCTTCGGCTCCCAGTGCATCGTGGTGGCCATCGACGCCAAGAAAGTCAGCGGTGAAAGCGAAGCCAACCGCTGGGAGATTTTCACCCACGGCGGGCGCAACCCCACCGGCTTGGATGCGGTGGAGTGGGCGCGGCGGATGACCGATTACGGCGCCGGCGAGATCCTGCTCACCAGCATGGACCGGGACGGCACCAGGAACGGTTTCGATATTGCGTTGACCCGCGCCATCGCCGACGCGGTGCCGGTGCCGGTGATCGCCTCTGGCGGCGTCGGCAATCTGCAGCATCTGGTGGACGGGGTGATCCAGGGCGGCGCCGACGCGGTGCTGGCGGCGTCGATTTTCCACTTCGGTGAATACAGCATCGCCGAGGCCAAACAGTACATGCGAAACGCCGGCGTCGAGATGCGCCTGTGATGCTACCGGGAGGTTGATCGTGCGGGTTTGGATTGACGCCGACGCCTGTCCGGCGGTGATTCGCGAAGTACTGTTCCGCGCCGCCGACCGGCGGCGCATCGAGACCACCCTGGTGGCCAACCATTTCATCCCCAAGCCACGCTCGCCGCATATTCGCGCGGTGCAGGTGGAAGCCGGCTTCGACCGGGCCGACGATTACATTGCCGAGCAGGTGGCGCCCGGCGATCTGGTGATCACCGGCGACATTCCGCTCGCCGCGCGGGTGGTGGAGAGCGGTGGCACCGCGCTTAACCCCCGTGGCACTCTTTACGACACTGAAAGCATCCGCGAACACCTGGGCCGTCGGGATTTCATGGAGGAATTGCGCTCCGCCGGTGTGCAAACCGGCGGCCCCGCGTCGCTGAGCAAAAGCGACGTGCAAACCTTCGCCAACGCCCTCGACCGTTTCCTGGCCCGTAGGTCGGGTTGAGCGCAGCGAAACCCGACAACCGCGTCGATGCGACACCCGAGGCCGAAAGTCGGATTTCGCTGCGCTTAATCCGACCTACGTTATTCTGGCGAGCAAGGACCCATGCTGAAAATATCCAACAATGTGACCATTCCCGAATCCGAGATCGAATGGCAGGCGATTCGCGCCCAGGGCGCCGGTGGGCAGAACGTCAATAAGGTCGCTTCGGCGATCCATCTGCGCTTCGATATCGGCGCCTCGTCGCTGCCCGAGTTCTACAAGGAACGGCTGCTGGCCTGGCCCGACCGTCGCATCACCACCGAGGGCGTGGTGGTGATCAAGGCGCAGCGCTTCCGCACCCAGGAAAAGAACCTGGACGACGCCCTGGCGCGGTTGAAGGCGCTGATCCTGGACGCCACCGTGGAGCACAAGAAGCGCAAACCCACTAAGCCGTCCAAGGCCGCCAAGCGCCGGCGCATGGATAAAAAAACCCGCCACGGTCAGACCAAGGCGCTGCGCAAGCCGCCCACCGACGGCTGACCGGCCGCCGACCATTTCCTGACCGGCGCGCCCGGGGGGCGAGCCCTGCTCAGCCCTCGCGGTCAGCCCGGCGCCGCTCGGCCAGGTTGATGCCCTTGAGGATCGAGAGCGCCTGGGACAGCGGGTAGTCGCGGCTGACCAGGGGCGTCTCGGGATCCTTTTGCCGGGTTTCTTTGTCCGCCTGGTTGAGCAGATGGTGGGGCAGGTCCGCCTCGCGGGTGCGCTGGTCCTTGAGCAGTTCCACGCTGGACACCTGTACGGGAATATCCGGTTTGATGCCCTCCGCCTGAATCGAGCGGCCGTCGGGCGTGTAGTAGCGCGCGGTGGTCAGCTTAAGGGCGTTATCGCCGCTGATCGGCAACACGGTCTGCACCGAGCCTTTACCGAAGGTGCGTGTACCCACCACCACGGCGCGGCCCTGGTCCTGCAGGGCGCCGGCGACAATCTCCGAGGCTGAGGCGGACCCGCCATTCACCAGCACCACCAGCGGCAGGCCGCCGATGGCATCACCGGGGCTGGCGGTGTAGTTGTTGCGGCTCTCCTTCTCACGGCCCTGGGTGTAAACGATCAGACCCGAATCGAGAAACAGGTCGCTGATTTCCACCGCACCGCTGAGCACGCCGCCCGGGTTGTTGCGAAGATCCAGGATCAGGCCCTTGAGTTCGCCTTTGGCTTTCAGTTCCTCCAACGCCTGCCTGGCCTCTTGGCCGGTGTTGCTCTGGAACTGGGAGATGCGCAGATAACCGTAACCGGGATCCAGCATTTTGGCCTTGACGCTTTCCACTTTGATGCGGTCACGGGTGAGCGTTACCGAGCGGGGCTTCTCGTCGTCGCCGCTGAGCACCGACAGGGTTACTTGCGAACCCGCCTCGCCGCGCATCAATTCCACCGCCTCGGCCAGGCTCAGGCCTTTCACGAAGGTGTCGTTGATCTTGAGGATCAGGTCACCGGCCTGGATGCCAGCGCGGCTGGCGGGGGTGTTATCGATAGGAGAGACCACTTTGACGAACCCGTCTTCCATGGTTACTTCCAGGCCCAGGCCGCCGAACTCGCCGCTGGTGGTGGATTGCAGATCCTCGAACTGGTCCGGGGTCAGGTAGGCGGAATGGGGATCCAGATCCATTAACATGCCGCGGATCGCCGCCTGGATCAGTTCTTTCTCGTCCACCTCCTGCACATAGGCGCCGCGCACCCGCTCCAGCACTTCCGCGAAGGCACGCAGCTGAGTAACCGGAACGCCGGCCTGGCGAGCCTGTTCATCGACTTCGGGGTCGGCGGCGAGGGTCGGGGCGGAGACGGATAAGGCCAGCAGCAGGGCGGCGCTCAGCGTGGTAAGGCGGAGCAGAGGATAAGACGGTTTTAGCATGTAATTCCCCAGACCAAGGGCGTCGGTAGTCATTGGAGCCTGTTCGAACAGGTCCTAGTTTCGGGCAATGGGCGGCAGTGTAACACGGCGGTCGCACCAGCGTGTCGGGTTCACGACCTTGCCCCGATTGCGGATTTCAAAGTATAGCGCGCTGCGGCTGTTGCCTCCGGATCGGCCGGCCAGAGCCAGAGTGTCGCCCACCGCGACCCACTCGCCGACGTCGCGCAGCAGGCTTTGATTGTAGCCATAAAGTGTCAGGTAGCCACCGCCGTGGTCGACGATGATGAGCAGGCCGTAGCCGCGCATCCAATCGGCGAACACCACCCGCCCCGGGTGGATGGCGCGCACCGGCGTGCCCTCCTCGGCGGCCAGCACCACGCCTTCCCAGCGCAATGCGCCTTCACGGCTGGAATTGAAACTGGTCAACACTTGGCCGGGCACCGGCCAGGGCAGCTCGCCGGCCAGCTTGGCGAACGGCGTGCCGCGGTCGGCTGGGGCCATCTCCGGCATGCTGCGTTCCATATCGGCGAGCAGCTTTTCCAGCCGTTGCTGGTTGGCGCGCAGGCGGTCGATGTCGTCGCCGCGCTGGTCCAGGGAGCGTTCCAGCTTGGCCAGGGTCTGTTCCCGTTCCCGGGCCGCCTGCTCGAGTTGCTCCTGGCTGCGCGCCAGGGCGGTGCGGCGATCCAGCAGGTCGGCGCGGGCGTCGGCCACTTCCCGGGCCACCCGGCGCAGCTCCACCAGCTCGTCCTCGAGATGCGCGAGCCGGTCGGTGCGCGCCCGCTGAAAATATTCCTGATAGCGCAGCAGGCGCGCGATCTGGTCCGGCTGCTGCTGATTGAGCATCAGTTTGAGCCGCTCCTGGCGGCCACTCTGATAGCTGGCGCGCACGGTCTTTACCAGCCAGCGGAGCTGTACCTTCTTTTCCTCGACCAGTTCCGCCTGCTCGGCCTCCAGCCGGGCCAGCCGCGACTCGGCCTGGCGGGCCTCGCGCTCAAGCCGGCGCCGTTCGCGGGTCAGCTTGCCGATCCGGGTTTCCGCCTCGCGCAGCGCGCTTTGCACCGAGTCGCGCTGGCGGGCCTCTTCCCGTTGGGCCTCGGACAGCGCTTCGATGCGCTCCTTGAGCGCTTCCAGCTGTTCCTCGGAAGGCTCCTCGGCGTGCGCGTCGACGCCGGCCAGCACCAGCGCCGGCAGGATCAGTAGCGTCAGTAATCGAAAATGGGGTTTCACGGGTTCCGTCATGGTGCCTTATCTTAACCGAGCGCTGGTGTGTATACTTGTCGCCGTTTTTCCGTCGGCAGGAATGCAGTCATGGATCGTATCATCGAGTTCGTCACCAACCACTATATCCTGGTGTTTGCCTTTTTAGCGCTGTGGGGCGCGTTTTTCGTGATCGAGTCCCGCCGCGGCGGCAAGGCCATCACGCCGCAGTTCGCCACCAACCTGGTCAATCAGAAGGACGCGGTTATCGTGGACGTTCGCGCCGCCGACGAGTTCCGCGAGGGGCATATTCCGGGCAGTGTGAACATTCCCCAGAGCCAGGTCACGGACCGGATGGGTGAATTGGAAAAATATAAGGACAAGCCGCTGATTCTCACGTGCAAGATGGGGAATCAGGCGGCGCATCTGGGTCGTCAGTTGCGGGGTAAGGGCTTTTCCGAGCTCTACCGTATCCAAGGCGGCGTCACCGCCTGGCGCAATGATAACCTGCCGGTGTCCAAGGCCTGATGGCGGACGTCACGCTTTACAGTACCGGCTGGTGTCCTTTTTGCGTGCGCGCCAAGCGTCTGCTTGCCGGCAAGGACGCCCGTGTCCATGAGATCGACGTGGACCGGGAGCCTGAAGCGCGCCGGGAAATGATGGCACGCAGCGGCCGCCGAACGGTGCCGCAGATATGGATCGGGGACCGCCATGTGGGCGGTTGCGATGAACTTTTCGCATTGGAGCGGGCGGGCGAACTGGACGGCCTGCTTGCCGAATGACGGAACCGAACAGCGGAGACAACCATGGCTGAAGAACAGAAAAAAACCTTCCAGTTGCAGCGCGTCTATCTCAAGGACGCCTCGTTCGAGTGCCCGGGGGCGCCGGACATCTTCCTGCAGGAATGGAAGCCGAAGATGAACGTGCAACTGAACAACGGCGCGCGCCGCATCGGCGAGGGCACCGAGTACGAAGTGGAAGTGACGGTCACCGTGACCGCGAAATCCGAAGACGAGCAGAAAACCTTCTACCTGGCCGAAGTGAAGCAGGCCGGTATCTTCACCCTGGCCGGTATCGAGGGCGAGGAACGCGATCAGTTGCTGGGTGCCTACTGCCCCAACGTACTGTTCCCCTATGCCCGCGAAGTGGTCTCCGATCTGGTCGCCAAGGGCTCCTTCCCGCAGATGATCCTGCAGCCGCTCAACTTCGAGGCGCTCTACCAGCAGCAGCGCGAGAAGCAGAACGGCGGCGACGGCAAGCCCGCCACCGTACAGTAATCACCCCGCTTCAGATCGCGCCCGGATAGCCCAGCTGCCGCCAGGCTTCGTAAAGCGTGATCGCCACCGCGTTGCTGAGATTGAGGCTGCGGCTGTTGACCCCCATCGGCAGCCGCAGCCGCTGCTGCGGGGGCAGTCCGTCCAGGATGTGCCCGGGCAGACCCCGGGTTTCCGGTCCGAACAGCAGCACATCCCCATCCTGAAACCGTACTTGGCTGGGCGCCGGGCCGCCTTTGGTGGTCAGCGCGAACTGGCGCGCGGTGGGGTAGTCGCGGCAAAAGCCGGGGTAGTCCGGGTGCACGGTGACATTGGCGTATTCGCTGTAGTCCAGCCCGGCGCGGCGCAGGCGCCGTTCATCCAGCTCGAAACCGAGCGGTTCGATCAGATGCAGGGCGGCGCCGGTGTTGGCCGCCAGGCGCATGATGTTGCCGGTGTTGGGCGGTATTTCCGGCTCGAACAGAGCAATATTCAGCATCACTGAAACCCGTGTGAGTGGAGGTTGGCGGCGCACCATGGTATTCCATTGAGGTTTGAAATACGGAGTCGTCCATGAAGCGTGTCTACGAAGCCGGTGATGGGCTGGAGGCGCATATGCTGGCCGGTATGCTGGAGCAGGCCGGCATCCTCGCCCAGGTGCGCGGCGATATGCTGCAGGGCGCGGTGGGTGAGCTGCCCGCCTCCGGGCTGGCCAGCGTCTGGGTGGCGGAAGACGACGAGGCCCGCTCCCTGGCGCTGATCGCCGACTACGAGGCCGGCCAGCCGCCGCCGGCCGGCCCCACGCTGCGCGAGCGTATTCGCGAGCCGGGTCGCGCTGAGACGGACAGCAGCCGTGCCTTCCGCAAGGGCCTGCTGATCGGGATGGTCCTCGGTGCGGCACTGATGGCCTGGCTGTTGTAGGTCGGGTTGGGCCAAAGGCCGTAACCCGACCTACGCTCAGCGCCGCGTTAGCGGCTGGCGCGCTTGCGCTCGGTTTCGGTGAGCAGCTTTTTGCGCAGGCGGATGTAGTGAGGCGTGATTTCCGCCAACTCATCGTCTTCGATGAAGTCCAGGGCCTGCTCCAGGCTGAAGCGTACCGGCGGGGTGAGAATCACGTTTTCATCGGTGCCGGAGGCGCGCATGTTGGTGAGCTGCTTGCCCTTGGTGGGGTTCACCACCAGGTCGTTGCCGCGGCTGTGGATGCCGATCAGCTGGCCTTCGTAGACTTCCACGTTGGGCTCGATCAGCATGCGGCCGCGCTCCTGCAGATTGAACAGGGCGAACGCCAGCACCTTGCCTTTGACCATGGAGACCAGCACGCCGTTATTGCGCTGGGCCATTTCGCCGGCTTTGAACTCACCGTAGTGGCTGAAGGTGCTGTTAAGGATGCCGGTGCCGGAAGTGAGCGTCAGGAACAGGCTGCGGAAGCCGATCAGGCCACGGCTGGGGACGATGAAGGTCAGGCGTACGCGGCCCTTGCCGTCCGGCTCCATGTTGGTCATCTCGCCGCGGCGCAGGCCCAACTGCTCCATGATGGCGCCCTGGTGCTGCTCTTCCACGTCGGCCATGACGTTTTCGTAGGGCTCCTGCTTCTTGCCGTCCACTTCGCGGACGATCACCTGCGGGCGGCCCACCGCCAGCTCGAAGCCTTCACGGCGCATGTTCTCGATCAGCACCGACAGGTGCAGCTCGCCACGGCCGGAGACGCGGAACTGGTCGGCGCTGCCGGTTTCTTCCACGCGCAGGGCCACGTTGTGCTTGAGCTCCGCTTCCAGGCGCTCGCGGATCTGGCGGCTGGTGACGAACTTGCCGTCCTGGCCGGCGAACGGCGAGGTGTTGACGTGGAACACCATGCTCACGGTGGGCTCGTCCACGGTCAGCGGCGGCAAGGCTTCCACCTTGTTGGGATCGCACAGGGTGTCGGAGATATCCAGCGGGTCCATGCCGGTGACGCAGACAATGTTGCCGGCGCTCGCCTCGGACACGTCCACCCGGTCCAGGCCGTGGTGGCCCATGATCTGCAGCACGCGGCCGTTACGGATCTTGCCTTCCCGGTCGATGATCTTGACGGTGGTGTTGGCTTTGACGCTGCCGCGCTTGATGCGGCCGATGCCGATCACGCCCAGGTAGCTGTTGTAGTCCAGGGACGAAATTTGCATTTGGAACAGGCCATCCTGCTCCACTTCCGGTGCCGGCACGGATTTGATCACGGTGTCGAACAGGAAGGTCATGTCGTCGCCGAGCTGGTCCGGCTCCGGGCCGGCCACGCCGTTCAGGGCGGAGGCGTAGATCACCGGGAAGTCCAGTTGCTCGTCGCTGGCGCCGAGGTTGTCGAACAGGTCGAACACCTGGTCGATGACCCAGTCCGGGCGGGCCCCCGGGCGGTCGACCTTGTTGACCACGACGATCGGCTTGAGGCCGGCGGCGAACGCTTTCTGGGTCACGAAGCGGGTTTGCGGCATGGGGCCGTCCACCGCGTCGACCAGCAGCAGCACCGAATCCACCATCGACATGACCCGTTCCACTTCGCCGCCGAAGTCGGCGTGGCCGGGGGTGTCGACGATGTTGATCTGGTAGTCGCCGTACTTGAGGGCGGTGTTCTTGGAGAGGATGGTGATGCCCCGTTCCTTCTCCAGATCGTTGGAATCCATCACCCGTTCCACGTCGCCGGCGCGAT
This sequence comes from Alcanivorax sp., assembly GCA_036276955.1. Lineage (GTDB taxonomy): Bacteria > Pseudomonadota > Gammaproteobacteria > Pseudomonadales > Alcanivoracaceae > Alloalcanivorax. Next base: position 11,866 of record DASUNW010000054.1, read on the forward strand.
CTCCCAGGGTGCCGGACTGTTGCAGCAGCTTGTCCACCAGAGTGGTCTTGCCGTGGTCAACGTGGGCGATAATGGCGATATTGCGCAGGCGTTCAATCACTGAAATTGGCTCCGTAAGGAAAAAAGTCGCTCTCCGTCCGTTGGCGGACCAGCGTGAAAATGCGTCCGCGACCGGCCGGAAGGGCCCGTGACATGGAGTGGGAGGCGGATTAGGCGGCGCATTGTACAGCCCTTGTACCCACGGAAGCCACACGAAGGTGTGTCATGGCATAATGTGACCCGGCGCAAAGTTTTACTTTTGTTGCTCCGATCGGCCTCCGACTGCCCTAGAATGTCGCGACCGCCCGTTACGAAAGTATGGAATAAGGCTCAGAAATGCGTTCTGTGAAATTGCACGCCCGGTTGCTTGCCGCTTTTTTGGTGTTGTTGGGGGGCGGCAGCATTGCCTACCAGATATTGATTCAGCATGTGCCGCTCACCGAGAGCGAAAGCGACCCGGTATGGGTGGTGGATGCCCAGGTGAGCTTCCAGGCGCGGGATAACACTCCGGTTAAGGCGCGTATGTTCGTGCCGCCGTTGGAGAGCAGCTTCACCGCCCTGAACGAGAGCTTTATTTCCAATAACTATGGCGTCAACGTCAACCGGGAGGACGGCAACCGGGTGGTCACCTGGTCCGCGCGCCGGGCCGAGGGGCGGCAGAACCTCTATTACCGGCTGATGCTCACTTCGCGCTTCGCCGAGCCGGAGACGGCCCCGGAGGACGGCCCGCAGTTCCGCGCGGCGCCGTCGCTGGAAGGCCCGGAGCGGCTCGCCGCCAACGCCCTGCTGGCGCCTATTCGTCAGCACTCCGCGGATGTGGAAACCTTCGTCAGCGAGACCATCAAGCGCGTCAATAACATGGAAAGCGACAACGTGCGACTGCTGCTCGGCGGCGACCGCAGCCCGGAGAACCGCGCCCGGGTGGTTGATCTGCTGCTGGCGGTGGCGCATATCCCCGCCGAGCCGGTGCACACACTGGAACTCAACGAAAGCCGTAACCAGCAGCCGGAATTGTGGCTGCGCACCTATAACGGCAAAAACTGGCTGTACTTCAACCCGCTGGACGGTCGCCAGGGCCTGCCTGATGACCGGCTGGTGTGGTGGAGCGGCGATAAGCCGCTGCTGGAGCTGGAAGGCGCCCGCAACGCGGATGTCGACTTCGGCGTCCACCGTAACGAGATGAGTGCGCTGCAACTGGCGCAGTCGTTGCGCTTCCAGGATCAGAGCAGCTTTATCGACTATTCCTTGTACGAACTGCCGGTACCTTCCCAGCAGCTTTTCCGCATTCTGATGATGATCCCGGTGGGGGTGTTGCTGGTGCTGCTGATCCGGTCGCTGGTGGGCATGGAGACCCTGGGCACCTTCACGCCGGTGCTGATCGCCCTGGCGTTCCGCGAGACGCAGGTAATCTGGGGGGTGATGCTGTTTACCTTCATCACCGCCATCGGCCTGACGGTGCGCGGCTATCTTGAGCACCTTAAACTGCAATTATTGGCGCGGCTGTCGATCGTGCTGACCTTCGTGGTGATCATGATGGCGCTGATCAGCTTGGTGGGCTACAAGCTGGGCCTGTCCACCGGCCTGTCGGTGGCGCTGTTCCCGATGGTGATTCTGACCATGGTGATCGAGCGTGTCTCGATTGTCTGGGAAGAGCGCGGTGGCACCCAGTCGCTCAAGGTGGCCATCGGCACCCTGGTCGCGGCGGTGTTGTGTCACCTGTTGATGGTCTGGCAGCCGCTGGTGTACTTCGTGTTCACCTTCCCCGGCGTGTTGCTGGTACTGTCTGCGGTGATGGTGCTGATGGGCCACTACCGGGGCTACCGCCTCGCCGAGCTGATGCGGTTCCGGGCGATGACCGATGAAGGTGGCCGCTGATGTTCGGTATCCAGACCTGGAAAGCCCTGCGCCGCCGTGGGGTGATGGGCATCAACCAGCGCAACGGCGACTATGTGCTGACCTACAACGACCGCCGGCTCTATCCGCTGGTGGACGACAAGATCCGCACCAAGAAGCTGGCTCTGGACGCCGGCATCCAGGTGCCGGATATGTACGGCATCATCGATACCGAGCAGGGCATCAGTAAACTCCAGCACATCGTCGAGACCCACGGTGACTTCGTGATCAAGCCGTCCCAGGGCGCCGGCGGCGATGGCATCATGGTGATCTCGGACCGTTTCGAGGGCTATTACCGGGGCGCCTCCGGTCGCATGATCAGCCCCGAGGAGTTGGAGTTTCATATTTCGGGGATTATTTCCGGCATCTATTCGCTGGGCGGTCACCGCGACCGTGCCCTGATCGAATACCGGGTGCGCTCCACCGACCTGTTTGACCGCATCAGCATCGGTGGCGTGCCGGACGTACGTATTATCGTGCTCAAGGGCTACCCGGTGGCGGCCATGCTGCGCCTGCCCACCCGCCAGTCCGACGGCAAGGCCAACCTGCACCAGGGCGCCATCGGCGTGGGCGTGGACATCGCCACCGGTGTCACGCTGAGCGGCACCTGGCACAACCTGAAGATCGATCGTCACCCGGACACCGCCCACCCGGTGGCCGGCGTGCAGATTCCCGACTGGGAGGCCTGCCTGGAGCTGGCGGCCCGTTGCTATGAACTCACCGGCCTGGGCTATCTGGGCGTGGACTTGGTGATGGACAAGCACAAAGGGCCGTTGATGCTGGAACTCAACGCCCGCCCCGGGCTGAATATTCAGATCGCCAACGACGACGGCCTGCTGCGCCGCTGCCGGGTGGTGGAAGACCATCTGGACAGCCTGGACTGGAGCCTGGAGCCGGTGCCCCGGCGTTTGGTGCTCTCCAAACGCGAGTTCGCCGTGGCACGGCTGCCGGAAACCCCCGAAGCGCCCTGATCCCGGCGCTTCGTCAATAACGCGTGATTTGCTATACTCTGCCGCCCGTTTCCGATCATCTCTTTTAAAACAGGCCAGTATCCTTATGTCCGAGGCAGTCAGCCCCGCCAGCCGGCCCACCGCCGACCCCCTTCAGCGCCGCGCCATCGCGCTGGTGTCCGGCGGACTGGATTCCATGCTGGCGGTGAAAGTGATGCAGGAGCAGGGCATCCACGTGGAAGGGGTGAACTTCTTCACCGGCTTCTGCGTGGAGGGCCACACCCACGCGATCCGCAAGAAAGACAAGGACAAGAACAAGCGCAACAACGCCCTCTGGGTGGCCGAGGAGCTGGGCATCAAGCTGCACATCATTGATATCTCCGAGGAGTACAAGGATGTGGTGCTTAACCCCAAGCACGGTTACGGCGCCCACCTGAACCCCTGCCTGGACTGCAAGATATTCATGGTCAACCAGGCCACGCTGATGCTCAACAAGGCCCGCGAACTGGCCGGCGAAAAAGGCTTCGATTTCATCATCACCGGCGAGGTGGTGGGGCAGCGGCCCAAGAGTCAGCGCAAGGAAACCATGCCGATCATCAGCAGCGAGTCCGGCGCCGACGACCGTCTGTTGCGCCCGCTCAGCGCGCTGAACCTGCCCGAAACCCTGCCCGAGCGGGAAGGCTGGGTGGACCGCTCCCAGCTGCACGACTTCTCCGGCCGCAACCGCAAGCCGCAGATCGCGCTGGCCAAGCGTTTCGGGTTGGAGGACTACGCCCAGCCCTCCGGCGGCTGCTGTTTCCTGACCGACGAATCCTATTCCCGCAAGCTCGCCGACCTGTGGCAGGCGCGTAACGAGCGCCGTTATGAGTTGGACGATATCATGCTGCTCAAAGTGGGCCGGCACATCCGCCCGCAACCGCACCTCAAGCTGATCATCAGCCGCGAGGAAGGCGAGAACCGCTTCCTGGAGGGCTACCGCTATCAGTTCACCAGCCTTACCACGGTCAGTTGCCCCGGGCCGCTGGCGCTGGTGGACGGACGCTTCGAATCGGAAGCGGAACTGGAGCAGGCCGCCGCCATCGTGGCCCGCTACTCCAAGGGCCGCACGGACGAGAGCGTCACCGTGGAAGTCAAAGACCCCGGCGGTGTCGCCCGCGAGGTGCGTGTGTCGCCGGCGCGGCCCGAGGACATCCCGAAAACCTGGCTGGTGGCTTGAACCGCGATGACCGATGAAACCATCCACGATCTGGACGTGCGCCGGCAGCTGTGCCCCATTCCAGTGATCAAGACCCAGAACAAGGTCGCCGAACTGGCGCAGGGAGAGGTGCTGAGGGTAACCTGCACGGACCCGGGGGCGCTCAACGACATCCCCGCCTGGTGCCGAATCAATGGCCACGAGGTGCTGGCCACGGACGAAGGCGATCTGGAGGTGGTGATCACCCTGCGGGTCGGCGAACCTTCCGCTGCACTATAGTGGTGCATCGATTACGAGGCGGCACTCTTTTGGTGCGCAAGATCCGCAGGCCGACCCGCTAATAAGGCTCGATAAAGGCTGTTGCGCCAAAAAAGGGCTGGCACAGTATTTGCTGACCTATTGGCATGTAAGCCGAGTTGGCCGAGACTAACGGCTCTTCGCGTGCCCGCTCCGGCGGTGGCGAGCAGCCAGACACATACCCGTTCCAGGAGGACGCTCAACAATGTCTGAAAAGACGCTGAAACTGATTAAAGATAACGACGTGAAATGGGTGGATCTGCGTTTTACCGACAGCCATGGTAAAGAGCAGCACGTGACCCTTCCCGTCGGCGAAATCGACGATGACTTCTTCCAGGACGGCAAGATGTTCGATGGTTCTTCCATCGCCGGCTGGAAGGGCATCAACGAATCCGACATGATTCTGCTGCCCGAAGACGAAACCGCCGTTCTCGATCCGTTCACCGACGTGGCCACGCTGAACCTGCGCTGTAACATCGTTGAGCCGACCACCATGCAGGGCTATGAGCGTGATCCGCGCTCCGTGGCGCTGCGTGCCGAGGAATACCTGAAGTCCACCGGTATCGCCGACAGCGCCCTGTTCGGCCCGGAGCCGGAATTCTTCGTATTCGATTCCGTGCAGTGGAAGTCCGACATGTCCGGTGCCATGTACAGCATCTATTCCGAAGAAGCCGCCTGGGTATCCGCCGATGAGTTCGAAAAGAACAACATCGGCCACCGTCCCGGCGTCAAAGGCGGCTACTTCCCGGTACCCCCGGTGGACAGCCTGCACGATCTGCGTGGCGCCATGTGTTCCGCCATGGAGCAAATGGGCCTGGAAATCGAAGTGCACCACCACGAAGTGGGCACCGCCGGCCAGTGCGAGATCGGTGTGGGCGCCAACACCCTCACCAAGAAAGCCGACGAAGTGCAGATCCTCAAGTACTGCGTGCACAACGTGGCCCACGCCTACGGCAAGACCGCCACATTCATGCCCAAGCCGCTGATCGGTGATAACGGTTCCGGTATGCACGTGCACATGTCCCTGTCCAAAGACGGCAAGAACCTGTTCGCCGGCGACGAGTACGCGGGCCTGTCCGAAGAAGCGTTGTTCTACATCGGCGGTGTGATCAAGCACGCGCGCGCCCTGAACGCCTTCACCAACGGCTCCACCAACTCCTACAAGCGTCTGGTGCCCGGCTTCGAAGCTCCGGTAATGCTGGCGTACTCCGCCCGTAACCGGTCCGCGTCCATCCGGATTCCGTGGGTGAGCAACCCCAAAGCGCGTCGTATCGAGACCCGCTTCCCGGACCCGGCCGCCAACCCGTACCTGTGCTTCGCGGCGCTGATGATGGCCGGCCTGGACGGCATCAAGAACAAGATCCACCCGGGCGACGCCATGGATAAGGATCTCTACGATCTGCCGGCGGAAGAAGCCAAGGACATCCCCACCGTGGCGCACACTCTGACCATGGCGCTGGATGCTCTGGAAGCGGATCACGAGTTCCTGACCCAGGGCGACGTGTTCACCAAGGACATGCTGGAAGGCTACATTGAGCTCAAGCGTAGCGAGGTGGAGCGTCTGAATATGACCCCGCACCCGGTCGAGTTCGACATGTACTACAGCTGCTAAGCCTCACGGCGACCGCAGTACCGAAAAGCCCGGCCTTCGCGCCGGGCTTTTTATTAATTGGTCCCCTCCAGCCGGGGTCGCGGGTCTGTGTTCTGCCCTTCCGAGACCGAACCGGCTACGGAGTCACAACCGGCCTTTCCCGTCAAAGTGCGATGAAGCCCCTTTTTTTACCGCTGCGCGGGCGTCAGAATCAAGGTAATGCCCAACAAGGATGAGTCCGATGAAAGCCTGGTGGTCCCTATTGCTGTTCGCCATACCTCTGGTGGCCGGCGCGCAAACCCAGAACACCGACCGGCCCGACACCGGCTCCAAAGGCATCTACCGGACCGTGGACGCCAACGGCAACGTGGTGTTCACCGACAACCCGCCGGACAAGAAGCGCGCCGAGAAAATAAAGGTGGGGCCCACCAACACCATGGACAGTCCCCCCATGGAGCCGCGCGCCGTGCCCCGGGGCGCCCCGCCGGAGCCGCCACCGGTTCCCGATACCGGCTATGGGTCGCTGGCCATCACCGCACCGGACGCCGGCGCTAATCTGCGTATTCCCCAGGACAACCCGATCCAGATTAAGGTGTCGCTGTCGCCGCCGCTGAAAGGCGGCCACCGTCTGGTGATTGTTGATAATGGCGCACCGCTTGAGGGCGCCGTGATGGATTTCCCTAATCCCGGCCGACACACCCTGGTCGCCCAGGTCCGTGACGGCGACGGCAACGTTCTGATTGAATCCCCTCCGTTGGTCTTCTTTGTCATGCGCTCCACGGCTAATAGCGACGGCAAGGGCGACGGCTCCGCCTTCCCCACCTACGGTGGCGCGGCCGAGCGCGGCGGCGCGGCCAACATCGGTGGCACCGCCGATCTAGGGAGCGCCGCCGACCGTGGCGGCGCGGCCTCCGTGGGTGGCGCCGCCGAGCGCGTTACCTTGCCTTCCGGGGATTGAGCGCCCCGCCATCACCCAGCATGCACCAAAAGTGTGCACTGCCCCGCCATAAACTCTAGACTGCACCGTGGACGACGCGGCCTCACCCGCCTGTTGCCCTGCGAGGGCGCTATTCCGGGTGGCCTGATAATTGCTTATGCCCCGTTATGGGCCGAACTATGACGACAGATACGGTGCTGCAAAAACGGCTGCTGGATCATCTCCGTACCGCGGTAATGATGCTCGACAGCGACCTGCGCGTGCGCTATCTCAACCCCGCGGCGGAAATGCTGCTGGCCACCAGTGCGCCACGGATGCTAGGGCAGAGATTGCCGGAGTACTTCTTTGACGATGTGGGCGCGCGGGCTGCCCTGCAACAGTGCATGGACGAAGGCCATCCGTTCACGCGCCGCGAAGCCAGACTTAACGTGGCGCCGGGCCAGCAGGCGATGGTCGACTACAGTGTCAGCCCGATCCACGAGCGCGGTCAGAGCATGGCGCTGCTGGTGGAAATGCAGTCGCTGGACAGATTACTGCGCATCACCCGGGAAGAGGGGCTGATGCACGCGCACCAGGCCACCCGCGCCCTGGTGCGGGGCGTCGCCCACGAGATCAAGAACCCGCTGGGCGGCATTCGCGGTGCCGCCCAGCTTCTTGAACGGGCGCTGCCCGATCCGGAGCTGGCGGAATACACCCGGGTGATCATCGACGAGGCGGACCGCCTGCGCTCGGTGGCGGATCGCATGCTGGGCCCGCGCAAGCCGCCCGCGTTCGCGCCGGTCAATATCCACGAGTGCCTGGAGCATGTGCGTCAGTTGCTGCTGGCGGAGTACCCGCAAGGGGTGCTGTTGCGGCGCGATTACGACGTCAGCTTGCCGGAGGTGATCGCCGACCGCGACCAGCTGATTCAGGTGTTGCTGAACCTGATGCGTAACGCCATGCAGGCGTTGCGGGAAGCCGGCACCAAAGACGCCTGCGTGGTGATGCGTACCCGGGCGTTGCGCCAGTTCACCATCGGCGCGCAGCGCCACCGGTTGGTGCTGCGGGTGGAGATTGAAGACAACGGCCCCGGGGTTCCCCCGGACCTGCAAGAAACGATTTTTTACCCCATGGTCAGCGGTCGGGCCAGCGGCTCGGGGTTGGGGTTGTCCATCGCGCAGTCGATCATCAGCCAGCATCACGGGCTGATTGAATGCGACAGCGAGCCCGGGCGCACCTGCTTCAGTCTGCTGCTGCCCATGGAACCGGTGGCTACAACGGAGAGCAAAGGATCATGACCGCAACCATTTGGGTGATCGACGACGACCGCTCCATTCGCTGGGTGCTGGAAAAAACGCTCGGTCAGGAAGGCTACCAGCCGGTGTGTTTCGAGGACGCCGACGAGGCCCTCAACCGGCTCGACGAGGGCGGCGCCGAGCCCGACGTGCTGATTTCCGACGTGCGCATGCCCGGCACCGACGGCCTGCGCATGCTTAAGATTCTGCAGCGCAAGAACCCCAATCTTCCGGTGATCATCATGACCGCCCATTCCGATCTGGACTCGGCGGTGGCCTCGTACCAAGGCGGCGCGTTCGAATACCTGCCCAAGCCGTTCGACGTGGACGAGGCGGTGGCGTTGGTCAAACGGGCGATCAAGCACCGCAAGGAAAACGACGCAGAGTTCGTGGCGCCGGCGCCGGAAACGCCCACCGAGATTATCGGCGAGGCGCCGGCCATGCAGGAGGTGTTCCGCGCCATCGGCCGGCTCAGCCACTCCAATGTAACGGTGCTGATCAACGGTCAGTCGGGCACCGGTAAGGAACTGGTGGCCAGGGCGCTGCACCGCCATTCCATGCGGCGCGAGAAAAACTTCGTGGCGCTCAATATGGCCGCGATCCCCAAGGACCTGATCGAATCGGAATTGTTCGGCCACGAAAAAGGCGCCTTCACCGGCGCCAACAGCCAGCGCGTGGGGCGCTTTGAGCAGTCCAACGGCGGCACCCTGTTTCTCGATGAAATCGGCGACATGCCCCTGGAAGCCCAGACCCGGTTACTGCGCGTGCTGCAGGAAAACGAATTCTATCGGGTCGGCGGCACCACGCCGATCCATGTGGACGTGCGCATCATCGCCGCCACCCACCAGGACCTGGAAAAGCTGGTCCGCGACGGCGACTTCCGGGAGGACTTGTTCCACCGCCTGAACGTGATCCGCATTCATATTCCGCGCCTTGCCGAGCGCCGTGAGGACATTCCCAGCCTGGCCGGGTACTTTTTGCAGCACGCCGCCCAGGAGTTGGGCGTCGATCCCAAGGTGCTGCACAAGGACACCGAGAAGTATCTGGCCGCCATGCCCTGGCCGGGCAATGTGCGGCAACTGGAAAACACTTGCCGCTGGCTGACGGTGATGGCCTCGGGCCGGGAAGTGCTGGTCGACGACCTGCCCCCGGAGTTGCGCCAGAGCGGCGGCAAACCCACGGAAACCGGCGGCGACTGGCTTAAATCCCTGCGCCACTGGGCCGACCGGGCGCTCGCCCGTGGTGACCGGGGCATTCTGGAGCAGGTGGTGCCGGCCTTCGAGCGCACCATGATTGAGGTGGCGCTGCAGCACACCGGCGGTCGCAAGCGCGACGCGGCGGGTTTGCTCGGCTGGGGCCGAAATACCCTCACCCGCAAGATCAAGGAGCTGGACATGGAAGCGGAATTCAGCGGCGACGACTAGCGGATTTTTTGAGAGCGGGGCCGGTGGGAGCGGGCATTTGTGGGAAAGGCCCTTGTGCGAGCGGGCCCCGCCCGCGAAAGGCCGGCAAAGCCGGCCGGCAACGGTTGCCCCGCAGAATCCCAGAGACCTGTCTATTCCCTCAACCCCCGCGCTTCCAAATCCACCAACACCCAATCACCACCCTCATCGCGCCAACGACTCCGCACCCGAAAACTGTCCGCGTCCTCCGGCAGCGTAGCGCGACCACCCCACACCAGAGCGTTGAACGTGACCTCCGCCTCGCGCAGCGTCACCGGATCCAGCGACACCTGCACATTGAGAAAACTGACCTGGCGCTTGGGATAGCGCAGGAACACGCCCACCAGACGACGGCCGGCCGCTTTGCGGTCCAGATCCCGGTAGCGGAAATCCGCCGCCAGCCGGTCCATCACCGCGCCGACGTCGCCGCCTTCCAGGCCGCTTTCCAGCTCCGCCGCGGCCTCGCGCAGTGCCGCTTCCGGCGGCGGTGTCTCACAGCCGGTGAGCAGCGGTTGCAGGGCCACCAGCAGACAGTATGCTGTCAGCCGAGCCCAGCGGCGGATTTCACGCATGTCATTATTCCCCCCAATCGAGCCCTACCATCGCCAGTATCTGGATGTGGGCGACGACCATTTGTTGTACGTGGAGCAGAGCGGCAACCCGGACGGTGAGCCGGTGGTGGCCCTGCACGGCGGCCCCGGTGGCGGCAGCTCGCCGTTGCTGCGGCGGCTGTTCGATCCCCGGCGCTACCGCATCGTGGTGTTCGACCAGCGCGGCGCCGGGCGCAGCCGGCCCTACGCCAGCACCGAGCATAACACCCTGCCGGATCTGGTCGCCGACCTGGAGCGCATCCGCGAGCACCTGACGGTTCCCCGCTGGCGGGTGGTTCTGGGCGGCTCCTGGGGCGTTACCCTGGCGCTGGCCTACGCCCTGGATTTCCCGTCGCGGGTGGCGTCCCTGGTATTGCGCGGCGTGTTCCTGTGCCGGCAACAGGACATCGACTGGCTCTACACCGACCGGGGCGCGGCGCGCTTTTACCCGGACCTGTGGGCGCGCCTGCTGGAAGCGCTGCCGCCCGGCGAGGGCGACCTGGTCACCCGCTACCACCGCGCTTTGCCGGGGCCGGAGGGCGAACGTCTGGCCCGGGAGTGGACCCTGTGGGAAGCGCGGCTGTCGAGCCTGAACCCGCCACCGGAGATCAACGTGGACCACAACGCCCGCGCCATGGCGCAGCTGGAAACCCACTATTTCGTGAACGGCGGCTTTCTGGAGCGCCCGATTCTGCCCCGCGCCGGCGCCCTCACCTGCCCGGTGGAAATCGTGCATGGCCGCTACGACATGGTGTGCCCGCCGGAGCAGGCCTGGCTGTTGCACCAGGCGCTGCCCGACAGCCGGCTCAGCTGGGTGCCGGCGGCGGGGCACAGCAGCGCCGAGCCGGCCATCGCCGAGGCTCTGGTGGCGGCGGTTAAACGCCTGGGTCGGCGGGGCTGAGAATCAGCAGGTAGTCGTGGCGGGCGTTATACACCGGCAGCGGTTGGCTGGACGGTTCCTCGCTCTGGTAGTCCACCCGCGCCTCGGTGACGCCGTTGAAGCGCAGTATCCGCCCCTCGTCGTCGGCGGCCAGGGTCCAGCCCGGCGTGAGCCCGGCGCGCAGCCGATCCAGCGGCCACAGCGCCAGCTGCAGATCGGCGATCAGATCGTCGGCGGATATCGCCGGCGGCAGCCGCGGGGTGCGGCGAACCTGCAGGCGCCCCTGCTGGTAGCGCATTTCCACCATAAGCTCGTCGCCTTCGTTGGTGATCACGATATGGGTGCTGTCCGGCGTCAGACTGAGGCGGGCCCGGGCGGTATGGATGTGCTCGCCGACGCGGATTTCCAGGCCCCGCTGGATCTCCCGGTACTCGCCGAACGGCGGCGCCAGAAGACGGCTGCCTTCATCGGGCGGCGCCCATAACTGGCAGCCGCAGAGTGAGACGAGCAGGGCGATGAGAAACAGCGGTCGGTGCGGCATAGGCCTCAATAGCAGTGGGAACCAGAACCGATTATGGTGCGCCCATACCAGACGGGCAATGATGGCCCGGCGATCAGGTTCAAGGCGTAGGAATAGGGAAGCCGGGTGAGAGTTTTATTGCAGCGGGTGACGTCGGCGGAGGTGCGGGTTTCCGGCCGGGTGGTTGGCGCGATCGACTCCGGGCTTCTGGCGTTCGTGGGCATGGAGCGTGGCGATGACGATACCACCGTGGAACGTATGGCCGGCCGGATCGCCGGTTACAGGGTGTTCGCCGATGAGCAGGGCAGGATGAACCGCAGTGTGCGCGATATCGGCGGGTCCGTGCTGCTGGTGTCGCAGTTCACGCTGGCGGCGGATACTGGGAAAGGGCTGCGGCCCAGTTTTTCCCGGGCGGCGGAGCCCGGCGAGGCACGGCGCCTGTGCGATGCGCTGGCCGCCGGCCTGCGTGATTCGGGGCTGCCGGTCGCCGAGGGGGAATTCGGTGCCGATATGCAGGTGAGCCTGGTCAACGACGGGCCGGTAACCTTCATTATCAATCTGTGACGCCGTTGCTGTCCCCTTATGTTGCAAAGACGTGACCCTGCTTTATGATGAATTTTAAGCTCCCGGGGGAAACCGCATGGGGGCGTAACCAGAAAGCGTAAATAAATGGAGAGATTTATGAAAAAAGTATTGTTGGCAGCCGCGCTGCTGGGTGCTTCCGTTTCCGCTCAAGCCGTAGCTCCGGGGGGGCCGGGCTGCGGTTGGGGCAACCTGATCTTTGAAGGCAAATCCGGTATGCCGGTACACCTGCTGGCCACCATCGTTAATGGTACCTCCGGTAACGCCACCTTCGGTATGACCAGTGGCACCAACGGTTGTGATACCAGCGGCGCTCTGACCTACAGCGGCGAAAGCCTGCTCGCCATGAACGGTGTTCTTGAAGAAGTGGCTCAGGACATGGCCACCGGTGAAGGCGAAGCCCTGACCGCGCTGTCCGTTTCCATTGGTGTTTCCGGTGAAGATCGTGCCCATTTCAACAGCGTGATGCACGACAACTTCGCGTCCATCTTCCCCCGCCAGGACGTTAGCGCCGGTGAAGTCATGCAGCGGATCACCGCTGTTATGCAGAACGATCAGAAACTGGCCAAGTACGTATAACAAGAGCCCCATGAGCCCGCCTCCGTCCGGAGGCGGGTTTTAAGTCCCCACCTGAAGATGGAATTCGCATGCGTGCCGCCTTGCTGTGCGTCCTGGTATTCTTTTGCACAACCGTCGCCCAGGCCCGGGACCTGGAACAGCTTGCACAACAGCCACGCTGGCAGGCGCTTTTGCACATCAACTCCGGCGCCACCCTGCGCGATCGTGAGCGTAGCTATGTGGATGACGCTGATTTTTTTCTTTCCCCTGAGGGCGCCACCAACCCGGTCGCGGAGTTGGCGTCCACGGTCGAGGCGCTGAAGCCGCCGGCGGCCCCGGCCCGTTGCCGCTTTCCGGCGCGCTACCGTTTTGTTGCCGAGTCCCTCGGCTGGCAGGAGGCGGAGCCGTTCACGCACTGCGCGGAGTATCTTGAATGGCGCCGTTCGGTGCACGCCAAGCGTGCGGTGCTGGTTTTTCCCGCCTCTTATCTGAACAGCCCTTCTTCCATGTTCGGCCACACGCTGCTGCGCCTGGATCAAGGTGACGAGGATAGCGCCGTGTGGCTCTCCTGGGCGATCAACTTCGGTGCCGTGACCACCGAGCAGGACAACTCTTTGTTCTATATCTACAGGGGGCTGGCGGGCGGCTACCCGGGCCGTTTCAATCTGGTGCCCTATGTTCAGAAGATTCAGCAGTACTCCAACATGGAGAGCCGGGACATCTGGGAGTACACCCTGGATCTCGACCAGAGCCAGATCGATTGGATGATCGACCACCTCTGGGAACTGAAGGAGATTAACTTCGACTACTATTTTTTTGACGAGAATTGCTCCTTCCGGCTTTTGGAGCTGATTCAGGTGGCGCGCCCGCAAAGCGGGCTTCTGGATGAACTGCGTTTCGCCGAATTGCCGGTGAATACGGTGCGTGCCCTTGATGAGCGTGGACTGGTGACGGATCGCCATTACCGGCCGTCCAAGGAAGTGGAGCTTATCGCCCTGAGCGAGCGCCTTGATGATCAGGAACAGGCGTTGGCCCGACGCCTCGCCGCGGACCCGGCGTTGGCGGAGAGCGAGGCGTTTCGTTCACGGCCGCCGCGACGTCAGGCCATGATGGCGCGCACCGCCTATAGCTACGTGCGCTTCGTGAACCGTAAGGCGGCGCGCACCGAGGACATCGCCGGGCGCTCGTTCGCCTTGCTGACGCTGGTTAATCGGCTGCCGTCCGTGGAAGCGCCGGCGCTGCCCGACAAGACGCCACCGGAATCCGGCCACGGGTCTCAGATGCTGGCCGCCGCCGGCGGCCAGCGGGGCAGTGATGACTTCGGCGAGGTCACCTACCGGCTCACTTACCATGATCTGCTGGATAACCGTCGCGGTTTTCTCGACGGCGCGCAGATTCAGGGGCTGGGTGTCACTCTGCGCAGCACCGAGTCTGGCGCCGCCCGGCTGGAAGAGCTGGATGTGGTCAGTATTCGATCGCTTTCACCGCGCGGCCGTTTTTCCAAACCGGTTAGCTGGTACGTGGAGGGCGGTCTGGAACGGGCCTGGGCGGGGCGCAGACGGCTTACCCGCTATGTGCAGGGGGGGGCCGGCGGCAGTTGGCGCAACGGGCCCTTCCAGCCGTATTTGCTGGCCAGTGTGCGGGCGGAGAACAACAGTGATTTCGGCACTCTGATTACGCCCGGTGGCGGCGCCGAAGCCGGGATGCTGTATCATGCCGGCCGCTGGCAGTGGCAGCTCAGCAGTGCCGGCCACTATTTCAGTAATGACGTGTACCGCCACCGCTCCACCTTGGCGGTGCAGTATGCCCTGGCCCGTCAGCACGGTCTGCGCGCTTCGCTGGAGCGCGAGGGCTGGCGTGGCGACGGCGAAACCGAATTCAAAGTGCAATGGCGATGGTACTACGACTGATCCCGGCTGCTTGCCTGCTTCTGGTATTGCAAGGCTGCAGCAGCCTGTTCTTTTTCCCCATGAAGCCCTGGGTCCAGAACCCGGCCCGTCAGGGGCTCGATTATGAAGACGTGGTGCTGATACATCCGGACGGTCTGCGTATCCACGGCTGGTGGCTGCCCGCCCAGGGGGCGACCCGGGGCACGGTGTATTTTCTGCACGGCAATGCGCAGAACATCAGCACCCACCTGATGAATGTGCATTGGCTGCCGGCGCGCGGGTATAACGTTTTTCTGCTCGATTACCGGGGTTACGGCTTGTCCGAAGGGGACCCGGATCTGAAAGGTGCCCAGGCGGATATTCAGCTGGGCCTGGACTGGCTGGCGCAATCGCGCCGTCTTGATGACGCCCCTTTAGTGCTGTTCGGACAGAGCCTGGGCGGGGCCATGGCCACCGGCGTGCTGGCGCGCGAACGTAATGACGGGCGGGTGGATTGCGTGATGCTGGAAGCCTCGTTCGCCAGCTACCGGGACGTGGCTTCCGATGTGATGGCGCGCAGTTGGCTGCTCTGGCCGTTGCGCTGGATGGTGATTCCCACCTTGCCGGCCCGCGCCACCGATCCGGAACGCCATGTGGCGGCGCTGGCGCCCCGCCCGTTGTTGGTTTTGCACAGCAAGGAAGATCCGGTGGTGCCCTATGAGCAGGGGCGCAGGCTCTATGCCGCGGCGCGGCAGCCGAAGACGTTTCAGGAGTTGCAGGGCGGGCATACTCAGGGTGTCCGCGATCCGGCGGTCCGCGACCGCCTGGTGGCGTTTATGCAGAACAATGCTTGCGCCGCTGTGCCCTCCAAGGGTCAAGCCGGCACCAGCGGGGCGGAGCAGGCGGCACCGGCGCCTGTGTCGGGATCCGTCGGCGAAGCCCGCGCCACGCCGGCGTCGAGCTATCGGTTCTGAGCGTCGTCCAATTGTCGGCGGCGGACCATGCGGCCGAAGATCAGGCCGATTTCAAACAGCATCCACATGGGCACCGCCAGCAGCGTCTGGCTGATGATATCCGGTGGTGTCAGCACCATGCCGATCACGAAGCAGGCCACCACCACATAGGCCCGTGAAGCCGCCAGCTTTTCCACCGTGGTGATGCCGGTGGCCACCATCAGCACGATGGCGATGGGCAGCTCGAAGGCGACGCCGAAGGCGAGGAACAGGGCGAGCACGAAATCCAGATAGCTGCTGATGTCGGTGGTCACCGCCACCCCTTCCGGGGCGACGGTGGTGAAGAACTGGAACATCAGCGGGAACACCACGAAATAGGCGAAGGACACGCCGCCGTAGAACAGCAACACGCTGCTCGCCAGCAGCGGCACCGCCAGCTTTTTCTCGTGGCGGTAGAGTCCCGGCGCCACGAACGCCCAGGCCTGGTGAAGAATAAACGGCATCGCCACGAAGATACTGAGGTAGAGCGTCAGCTTGAACGGCGCCAGGAACGGCGAGGCCACGCCGGTGGCGATCATGTTGGTGCCCTCGGGCATGGCGTCCATCAGCGGGCGCGCCACCAGGGTGTACAGATCGCGGGAAAAGTAGAACAGCCCCAGGAACACCACTAATACCACCAGCAGGGTTTTCAACAGGCGGTTGCGCAGTTCGAGAAGGTGGCTGACCAGGGTTTGTGGCGTGTCGTCGGGGCGTTCTTCACTCATTCGGTTTCTTCTCGGCCTCCGGCGTTGCGCCGTGGTCCTGTTGTTCGGGCTGGTCCAGGGTTTCCGGGCGGCGCCGGGCGCGGGCGACTTCGTCCGGTGACAGCAGGCTGTCGCGGGCTTCGCGGATGCTGTCTTCGTCCAGGCCCATGTCGCGCATTTGTTTTTCCATACGCTCGCGCATGTCCTGGTTGAGGGCTTCGCGTTCCAGTTCGTTGCGCAGATGGTTAAAGGTGGACCGCGCCCGGCCCATCCAATAGCCCACCGTGCGCGCCGCCTTGGGCAAGCGCTCGGGGCCCAGCACCACCAGAGCGATGATGGAAATCAGCGCCAGTTCGGAAAAGCCGATATCAAACATGGGCCGCTGCTCCGTGGCGTATCAGACCTGATCCTTATGCTTTTCCTGCTTGCTGGTGTGCGCCTCGCTGTCGTCGTCGGCCAGGCGCTTGCTGTTCTGTTCGTCCTCGCCGTCCTTGACCGAGTCCTTGAACCCCTTGATCGCGCCGCCCAGGTCGTTGCCGATGTTGCGCAGCTTCTTGGTGCCGAACAGCAGCACCACGATGGCCAGGATAATGAGCAGTTGCCAAATACTGATACCGGAAAACATGGTTAGTCTCCTCGCTCGCTACGAGCGGCTTTTTCGTCATGGCCGGACAGACCGAAGCGTTGCTCCAGTTCCGCCAGGACCTGGTCCGGACCGAGCCCCAGATGGGCCAGCATGATCAGCGAATGAAACCACAGGTCGGCGGTTTCGTTGATCAGCGCCTTGGGGTCTCCGCCGGCGTCGGTGTCGCGGGCGGCGAGCAGGGTTTCCACCGCTTCCTCGCCGACCTTCTCGAGAATCTTGTTCAGGCCCTTATCGTACAGGCTGGCCACATAGGACGAATCCGGCGCGGCGCCTTTGCGCTGTTCCAGGACCTGGTGAAGCTGGTTGAGGATATCGGACATGGTGTCTCCAAATACAGCGCCAGTTTAGCACCGGCCGGCGCCAGACCCTAACGTCGACAAGACCTAGCGCCGCCAGGCCCAGGCCAGCAGGATCAGGGCGCCGGCCGCCATCGGCCAGGCCCACTGCCCGGCGCCGTGCAGGGCATCCACCGTCGCCAATGCCGCCAGACCCAGGCCGCCCAGGCCGCCGAGCATTTTGTGCCGGTGGCGGCGCAGGCCGGTTTCAAAGTGATGCGCCATTTCCCGTTGCTGCTGGGGCTGGTGGCGCAGGCTCTCCAGGCCGTCGCGCAGCAGCTCCGGCATGTCCGGCAGCTGCGCCGCCCATTCCGGTAGCCGGTTGCGCAGCTTGTTGGCGGTGGCGGCGGGGCCGTACTCCTCCATCATCCAGGCTTCCAGCAGCGGCCGGCCCACGGTCCAGATATCCAGCTGCGGGTAGATGCTGCGTCCCAGGCCTTCGATGTGCACCAGGGTTTTCATCAGCAGGATGTACTGTATCGGCGCTTCGATATGGTAGTCCCGGGCCAGGTCGAACAGGCGCAGCACCAGCGGCGCGAACTCCATGCTTTCCAGGGAGGCGCCGCGCACCGGCGCGATGATCTCGGTGACCGCCTGCTCGAAGCGGTGGCGGTCCACCGGCCCGCGCGCCCAGCCGGCGCGGATCACCTGGTCCACCAGGGCGGGGTAGTCCTCGCGCATCACCGCCAGCACCATGCGGCCCAGCACGTTCAGATCCTGCTTGGAGAGGCGCCCGGCGATGGCGCAGTCCACGGCCATGTACTGCGGCGACCGCGGGTGCTCCGGATTGACGAAGATGTTGCCCGGGTGCATGTCGGCGTGGAAGAAATTGTGCCGGAACACCTGGGCGAAAAAGATTTCCACGCCGCGCTCGGCGAGCACGCGGGGTTCGATGCCGGCGGCGCGGATCGCCTCGATGTCGTTCACCGGAATGCCGTGAATACGGTCGGACACCATCACCCGGCGGGACGACAGCGCCAGGTGCACGGCGGGTATGTACAGCAGCGGACTGAACAGGAAGTGCCGGCGCATGGTTTCGCTGTTGCTCGCCTCGCGTTCCAGGTCGAGCTCGGCGCGGATCACGGTCTGATAATCGTGCACCACCTTGCGCGGGTGGAAGTAGCGTGAGTCCGCCCACAGCGCTTCCAGCAGCCGGGCGCCGAAACCCATTACCTTGAGATCCCGCTCCACGCGTTGTTCGACGCCGGGGCGCAGCACCTTGACCACCACCTGGGTGCCGTCGGGCAGGGTGGCGGGGTGCACCTGGGCCACCGAGGCGGACGCCAGCGGGGTGTCGTCGAAGTGGTCGAACACGTCCTCCAGCGGGCGCGGCAGGCTGGCTTGCACCAGTTGCCGGGCCTGGGCGCCGTCGAACGGCGCCACCCGGTCCTGCAGCTGCGCCAGGGCCTCGGTCCATTCCGGCGGCAGCATGTCGCGGCGGGTGGCCATCAACTGGCCGAATTTGATGAAAATCGGACCCAGGCGTTCCAGCGCCAGCTTCAGGCGCTCGCCTTCGCTGAGCGGGCCGGTGCCCAACCAGCTGGAAGGCACCAGATATTGCAGCAGCACCAGGAAGGGCCGCGCCGGGTGGGGCGGCAGCAGGGACAACAGACGGTAGCGGCACACCACATGGGCGACCACCAAAAGGCGGCGGATCGGAGGCATCAGGGGCGCGGGCTCCGTTTGAGATGTTGCACCCGGGCTTCCAGGCGGTCGACGTCGCCGCGCAGTTCGTCCACGTCCTGGTAGAACTCGTAGACGTCACGGCGCAGCGCCAGCAGGCCGGATTCGCCGCCGATGTAGTCGCCCATCTGGTCGCCGAGGCGGTCGAACGCCTGGCGCGCCCAGCCGAACAGGCGCCGCGCGCCCTGGTCCAGTTGTTGGGCCATCTCGCCGCCGATCAGCGGCTCCAGCAGCGCGCCCCAGTCGAGATCCAGGTCGGCGGCCAGGTCGCGCACGTCCTGCAGCAATTCGCGGTTGCCTTCCACGCGCAGCGCGCCGCCGATCACGTGGGGCTGGCGGCGCCAGTCCAGCAGCAGGGCGGCCAGATCCACCGGATTGCCGGTGACGCTGACGTCCGGCTCGGCGTCGCTGCGCAGATAAAGCTCCACGCCTTCCTCAACGATCAGCGCGTACAGGCGCAGCGGCGGCAGTGTCAGGTGTACCGCCAGCAGGCGGCCGGCGTGGCGGCTGAGGCGCGCGGCGGTGGCCGGATCGGAGCGCAGCGCCGCGTTGATGGCGCGCTCCACGCTGGCGATGGCGGTGGTGGAGAGAAGTCCGGGTTCGCGCATCAGACCTTGAACCCCCGGTGCAGGGCGACGATGCCGCCGAGCATGTTGAAGTACTCGCTGCGCTGGAAGCCGGCCTGGTCCATCATGCCTTTCAGGGTGTCCTGATCCGGGTGCATGCGGATCGATTCGGCCAGGTAGCGGTAGCTTTCGGAATCGTTGACCACCATCTTGCCCAGCCGTGGCCAGACCGCGAAGGAATACAGGTCATAGAGCTTGGACAGCGGCTTGTGCACCGGGTGGGAAAATTCCAGCACCAGCAGTCGGCCGCCGGGCTTGAGCACGCGCAGCATGGAGCGCAGGGCGGCGTCCTTGTCGGTGATGTTGCGCAGGCCGAAGGCGATGGTGATGCAATTAAAGCTGTTGTCCTCGAACGGCAGGCATTCGCCGTTGACCTGGGCGACCTGGGTATTGTGGCCGCAGCCGGCGTCGATCAGGCGGTCGCGGCCCACCGACAGCATCGCCTCGTTGATGTCGGCCAGCACCACCTGGCCGGTGTCGCCCACCAGGCGGGAAAACTTGATCGCCAGGTCGCCGGTGCCGCCGGCCAGATCCAGCACCTTGTGGCCCGGACGCACGCCGGCCAGTTCCAGGGTCATGCGCTTGAGCACGCGATGGCTGCCCATGGAGATCAGGTCGTTCATGACGTCGTACTTGGCCGCCACCGAGCTGAACACACCGGCCACCCGCTGTTGTTTCTCCTGCCAGGGCACCTGTTGGTAGCCGAAGTGGGTGACCTTGTTGTCGTCGTTGTTACTCATTGGGGACGTCCTTGAAGGGAGCGGGATGCCGATCGAACAGCCGGTCCATGATCCGCGCCTCGCGGGCGGCGATGCGCTCGAGAAGGCGGCCCACGCTGGGCACCGGTTTCATCACCCGGAAACTGCGATCCATGAAATCATACAGGTTCGCGAAGCCCGCCGCATGGGCCGGGCGGCGCACCAGACGGAAGGTGGTCTGCAGCATCCGCGAGCGCACGTAGCGGTCGATATGATGCCCCAAGCCAGCCACCAGTTGCAGTTGCCGGCGACGCTGCTCCGGTTGACCGGCGGCGCGGAAGCCCTGGCCGTAGGCGTCGTCGTCCAGGGGCGTGTCGAGGCGCTCGCCGAGCACGTCGACCAGGGCCTCGTCCAGTTCCTGGGTGAGGATCGCCGCTTCCAGCGCGTCGGCGGAGGTGGCCATGACGTTCTCGGGCAGCAGACGCATCGCTTTGGGCAGGGCGCGGCGGATCTCACGCGCCACCGGCAGCAGGTGGCGGCCGCCGTAGACGTCGTCGAGCAGGAAGGTGACCCCGGGCCGCAGGGCCGGGTCCTCGAGCAGGGCCTGGTGGGTGTTCATCAGACGCTGGCGCTGGAACGTCCGCACCCGGCCCAGACGGGTCAGGAAGAGCGCGTCGCCGCCGTGCTGGCGTAACGCGAAAAAACGTTCCAAATGACATTGCAGTTGCTCGCCGGCATGCATGGCTGATCCTCCGGCGAGCGATGATAGCAAGCGGCCCGACGGGCCGCGATACAGGATTCAGGATTCAGGATACAGGGTAAAGGGATGGCATTATGCCCGCTCCTGTATCCTTCATCCTGTACCCTGCATCGCGACCGTAGGTCGCTTAGAGAATGTAGCGGCTGAGGTCCTCGTCGGAGGCCAGTTCGCCGAGATAGCGGTCGACGGCTTCGGCGTCCAGCACCAGCGGTTTGTCGTGGTACTGGGTGGCCAGGTCGTCGGCGTCGTAGCTGATTTCCTCGAGCAGCTTTTCCATCACCGTGTGCAGGCGGCGGGCGCCGATGTTCTCGGTGCGTTCGTTGACCTGCCAGGCCACTTCCGCGACCCGGCGGATGCAATCCTCGGTGAGCTCCAGGTTGAGCCCCTCGGTGGCCAGCAGCGCTTTGTACTGCTCGGTGAGCGAGCATTTGGGCTCGGTGAGGATGCGTTCGAATTCCTCGGGCGTCAGCGCGCTCAGTTCAACGCGGATCGGCAGTCGGCCCTGCAGTTCCGGGATCAGGTCGCTGGGCTTGGCCAGGTGGAAGGCGCCGGAGGCGATGAACAGAATGTGATCGGTGCGCACCATGCCGTATTTGGTGCTCACCGTGGAGCCTTCGATCAGCGGCAGCAGGTCGCGCTGCACCCCTTCGCGGGACACATCGGTGCCGCCGGTCTCGGAGCGCTTGGCGACTTTGTCCAACTCGTCGATGAACACGATGCCGTGGTTTTCCACCACGTCGATGGCCTGCGCCTTGAGTTCGTCTTCGTTGACGAAACGGGCCGCCTCTTCGTCACGCAGCAGCCGCAGGGCTTCGCGCACTTTCAGCTTCTGCGATTTTTTGCGGCCGCTGCCGCCCATGCGCGAGAACATCTGCTGAAGCTGGCTGGTCATTTCTTCCATGCCCGGCGGCGCCATGATTTCCACCCCTTGCGGGTTGGCGCTCACCTCCACTTCGATTTCCTTATCGTCCAGCTCGCCTTCGCGCAGCTTCTTGCGGAAGATCTGGCGGGTGTTGGAGTCGTTGTCGGCCTGTTCGCCGCGAGCGTTGGGCAGCAGGGCGTCCAGTACCCGGTCTTCGGCGGCGTCCTCGGCTTTATGCCGGACGCGGTCCATTTCCTTTTCGCGCAGCAGTTTGATCGCCACTTCCATCAGGTCGCGGATAATCGATTCCACGTCCCGGCCCACATAGCCCACCTCGGTGAACTTGGTGGCTTCGATCTTCAGGAAGGGCGCGTCGGCCAGTTTCGCCAGGCGCCGCGCGATCTCGGTTTTGCCGACCCCGGTGGGGCCGATCATGAGGATGTTCTTGGGCGCTACTTCGGCGCGCATTTCCGCCGGCAGTTGCATGCGCCGCCAGCGGTTGCGCAGGGCCAGGGCCACCGCTTTCTTGGCGTTTTCCTGGCCGACGATGTGCCGGTTGAGTTCGCTGACGATGTCACGGGGAGACAAGGAGGACACTATTCGATCTCCTCAAAGGTGTGATTCTGGTTGGTGTAGATGCAGATATCGCCGGCGATTTTCAGGCTTTGCGCCACCACATCCCGGGCCGACATCTCGGTGTTGTGGAGCAGGGCGCTGGCGGCGGATTGCGCGAACGGGCCGCCGGAACCGATGGCGATCAGGCCTTCTTCGGGCTCCACTACGTCGCCGTTGCCGGTGATGATCAGGGAGTTTTCTTTATCCGCCACCGCCAACAGGGCTTCCAGGCGGCGCAGGGCGCGGTCGGTGCGCCAGTCCTTGGCGAGCTCCACGGCGGCGCGCACCAGATGGCCCTGGTGTTTTTCAAGCTGGGCTTCGAAGCGCTCGAACAGCGTGAAGGCGTCGGCGGTGCCGCCGGCGAACCCGGCGATCACCTTGCCGTGGTAGAGACGGCGCACTTTGCGCGCGTTGCCTTTCATGATGGTATTGCCCAGCGTTACCTGGCCGTCACCGCCGATCACGACGTTATTGCCGCGCCGAACCGAGACGATGGTCGTGCCGTGATATTGCTCCACGGAAACCTCCTTATCCTGATTTGAACAGGATGTGCGGGTGGAGCAGGAGGTTTTCAAGCGCGCCGGCGTTTTTCAGAGGCTCCTTAGTCTTTCAATTGAATCGGCAGGGTCTCGATGCCGTTGGCGACCAGTTTGTCCTGAGCGCGGTGCAGCGTGTTGATGTTGTCGTAAGGGCCAACCATCACCCGGTGCCAGGTGTCGCCGTTTTCCAGATCAACTGGCTGGATGCGTGCCTGGTAGCCCTTGAGGATCAGTTCCGCACGGCGCCGGTCGGCGTCTTTTTCGTTGCGGAAGCTGCCCGCCTGCAGCAGGAACCGCTTGTCGTGTCGTCCGGCCACCGGTTTGTCGGCCTGGTTGTCGCCGCTGCTCTGGGCGTTGTCGTTACGGCTCTGTTCCTGCTCGTCGCCGTCGCCCTTGGGCACGATCACTTCCATTTTCGGCAACACCGCGTAGAAATCGAACTTGGGCTGGTCTTCCTTGCCGGCGCCGTCGTTGTCCTTTTTTTTGGGCTGCGGCTTTTCCGCCGCG